>JAFAHL010000041.1 GCA_019237215.1 Hyphomicrobiales bacterium
CCGAGGGGCTTGCGCCGCTTATCCGCGCCGAAATCTGGCAATGCCTCAGCGAGCTCAAAGCCGCCGGCCAGTCGATCCTGGTGATCGACAAAAACGTCGAGGCGCTGATCCGCATCGCCGACCGCCATTATCTCATCGAACGCGGCAAGGTGGTGTGGACCGGCAGCTCCGCGGAGCTTGCAGCCGCGCCCGCGATGCAGCACCGCTACTTGGGCGTCTGACGGTGCATTTGTGCATCGACCGCCTTGCCGGCGCAGCGGTCCGGCGCCAAAGCGGCAATCCACGAAACGGTAACCGGTTGGTAACCGCCATGGGGTCCAATTCGCCGCCGCATCGAGGATCTGCCATGGGTAAGCACAAGAGTATCAAGGAGGCGCCTTCGTCGTCCGATGAGGCCGCGGTCCTGCCGGCGCCGGCAAGTGAACCGGACGCAACCGCAATGCCGAAGATGGCATTGGCCGGCGGCGCTCCGGGCAAGGTCGAGATGCCCAAGGCCGCGAACATCAGTGCGCCGCGAATTGACATCGCCGAAACCAACGCCGAGACGATAGCGGCGCGGAAGATCGAGCTCGCGACGATCGAGGCTCCCCAGCTCGCGCCGCAAATCGACGAGCTGACGCCTTCAGCGCGAGGAGATGCCAAACCCGCCGATGACGCTGCCCCGGGGCCTGCCGAGGAGAGCGCTGCGCCCTATGTCAGCCGGTACTCGGTGCTGGCGGCTTCGCTCGCGCTGGCGGCGGCGCTCGGCGCTATGGTGGGCGCGCTGATCGCCTACGGCCTGGCACGGCCCGCTGCTATTCCCGCTATCGCGGCGCAGCGAACGGCCCTGGAGGACATCCAGGCGCTCAAAGAGAACGTGGTGCAGGCGCGGGTCGAGCTGGCGGCGCTCAAGCTCAGCATCGATTCCGCCAACCGCAACGCGGCCGCCCAACTCACCAGGATCAGCGAGCGCATCGACCGCGTCGAGCGCAGCCAAGCCGAGCCGACGGCTAAGCTCACCAAAGCCGTCGATACGCTCGAGCGTCTTTCGCGCGGCGAAGCTTCGTCCAAGGACATCACCGGCTCGCTCGCATCGCCCGCGAGCGGGCCGAACCAATCGAAGCTTGCCGCGGTCGAAGGATGGGTGGTGCGCGACGTTTATCGCGGGACCGCGCTCATCGAAGGCCGCATGGGCGTCATCGAGGTCGATCAGGGCGACGTCGTGCCCGGGCTCGGTCGGGTGGATGCCATCCGCAAGCAGGATGGCCGCTGGGTGGTGGTGACCCCGAAAGGCCTCATCATGCCGGCACGCTGATCGAGCGAGCAGCGGATCTTTTCTCTCGGGCGGCGTCTGCGGACGCCGCCCGTCTGCTTTCGGCGGTAGCGCCGGTGGCATCGCACTCCAATCCGTGGCAAGCTTTGCGCGAGGCGTGAATGGGTGCTCCGGGCGTCCCGCTTTCGCGCATGACGGCTGACGGCTCGCACGAAAGGACCGCTGCTATGCCCGGTATGGCCCCTCTTGCCCGAACAATGGCGCTCGCCGCATGCGTCGGGCTGTTCTCATTTGAGCTCGCGGCATTCGAGCGGGTGCAGGCGCCGCCGGCGAAGCCGGAGATGACGCAGAACTGTCCCGGCCTCGTTGCCTTCGACGTTGCGCATATCATTCCGGCTGCGTTCCGTCTTGCGCTCACCTCGGAGCAGGTCCGCCTCACTTATGTCGGCCACTCGACTTTCCTCATCGAGAGTCCTCAGCTCGTGCGCATCGCAACCGACTACAACGACTATGTCCGCCCCCCGCTGCAGCCCGACATCGTCACCATGAATCACGCGCACACCACCCATTTCACCGATTCCCCCGATCCGGCCATCAAGCATGTGCTGCGGGGCTGGGGGCCGACTCCGGATCAGCCGGCGCGCCACGACATCACGGTCAAGGACGTGCGCGTGCGCAACGTGCCGACCAACATCCGTGACTGGCGCGGCGGGACCGAGCGGCACGGCAACTCGATCTTCATCTTCGAGATGGCGAATCTCTGCATCGCCCACCTCGGGCATCTGCACCATACGCTCAACCAGCAGCAGCTCAACGAGATCGGCCGCGTGGACGTTGTCCTCGTCCTGGTCGACGGCAATTTGACGCTTGATCTCGACGGCATGATGGAAGTCTTGCAGGCGCTCAAGGCGCCGCTGACGATCCCCATGCACTTTTTCAATCCCTACAGCCTCGAGCGCTTCCTGGTGCGGGCGCGGCAGAATTGGACGGTGGAAACGAGCGAGGTCCCCTCGCTGGTCGTGTCGAAGACGAGCTTACCGACCACGCCCAAAGTCGTGGTATTGCCGGGGCACTGAGCGGGACCCGCACGCCGCGGAACGAAGGGAATGGCGATCGGACATGTTGAGCGCCGAGCAGAATGATCTCATTACCCGCACCGGCCCCGGCACGCCCGCAGGCAAGCTGATGCGGTGCTATTGGCAGCCGGCGGCGCTCCTCGACGAGTTGTCGGGCCAGCGGCCGGTCAAACCCGTTCGCCTTCTCGGCGAAAACCTCGTGCTGTTCCGAGACGACAAGGGCCGCTACGGCCTGCTCGAGCGCGCCTGCCCGCACCGCGGGACCGATCTCGCCTTCGGCCGGCTGGAGCAGGGTGGATTGCGCTGCGCGTTCCACGGCTGGCTGTTCGACGTCGAGGGCCGCTGCCTGGAGACGCCGGCCGAGCCCGAAGGCAGCCCAATGTGCGCCAATATCCGGCACAAGGCCTATCCGGTGGTCGAGAGAAGCGGGATCCTGTTCGCCTATATGGGGCCGGGTGAGCCGCCGGCGTTCGCGCACTTCGACTGCTTCACCGCGCCCGCGACCCACACCTTCGCATTCAAGGGCATGATCGATTGCAATTGGCTGCAGTCGTTGGAAGTGGGCATCGACCCGGTCCACACTTCGTTCCTGCATCGCTTCTTCCACGATGAGGAGCCGGCGCGCGGCTACGGCAAGATGTTTCGCGACAAGTCGATCGACTCCGACATGCCGATGACGCGGATCATGCGCGAGTTTCCGCGCCCGCAGATCGAGATCGAGTCGACCGATTACGGCATGCGCGTGATCACGCTGCGCCGGATCAGCGGCGCCAACACCCATGTGCGCGTCACCAACTTGGTGTTCCCGCACGGTTTCGTCATTCCCATGTCGAGCGAGATGACGATCACGCAATGGCACGTGCCGATCGACGACCACAGGCACTACTGGTACGCCATCTTCACCAGTTTCGGCGCGCCCGTGAACAAGGACGAGATGCGGCGTCAGCGCCTCGAACTCTACGAGCTGCCGGACTACGTCCCGCGCAAGAACAAGAGCAACGATTATGGCTTCGATCCGCACGAGCAGGAGCAGGTGACCTTCACCGGCATGGGCACCGACATCAACGTGCACGACCAGTGGGCTTGCGAGTCGATGGGGTCGATCCAGGACCGCAGCAACGAACATCTCGGGCAGTCCGACAAGGCGATCAGCGCCTATCGTCGCATCCTGCGCGGCGCCATCGAGGAGGCCGGCCGTGGCGGCAAGCCGCTGATGGTGCTCGATCCCGCCGCCGCCGGGAAGATCACCGGCCCCGCCGCGATCGATGGCATCGGGCCGAGCGAGGGCTGGCAAGCTTACTGGCGGAAAACCGATGCGGCCCGACGCGAGGCATCCGGCTGGGCGAATCAGAAGTCAGGACATCAGAAGTCAGTAATCAGAAGCCGCGCATTCTGATTTCTGATCTCTGATTACTGGCCTCTGAGCCTCACACGTCGACGCTGGCGGTGAGCGCGTTCTCCTGGATGAATTCGCGGCGCGGATCGACGATGTCGCCCATGAGCTTGGTGAAGATGTCGTCGGCTTCGTCGATCGCCTTCACGTTGACCTGCAGCAGCGAACGCGCATTTGCGTCGAGCGTGGTCTCCCAGAGCTGACCCGGGTTCATCTCGCCGAGGCCCTTGTAGCGCTGGAGCGTGAGGCCTTTCCGCCCGGCGTTGGTCACCGCTTCGAACAGGCCAACCGGTCCGTGGATCGCGATGTCCTCATCCTTGCGGTGGAGCGTGGCCAGTCGCGGATAGGTCTGCTGCAGCGTCACGGCATGCTCGTCGAGCTTGCGCGCATCGGCCGAGCCGAGCAGCGCGTGATCGAGGATCGCAACCTCCTTGACGCCGCGCACCGTGCGCTCGAAGCGGAAGCCTTCGTCCTTGAATTCGCCCTGCCAGCCGCGCTCGGTCTCGTCAGACAGCGCATCGAGGCGTCGCGCGATGTATTTCGCGGCCTCTACCGCCTTCTGCCGGTCGCCGAAAATGTCGGGAGTGAGCACGCCCGCGATCGCCGCCTGCTCGACCACCTGGCGATTGTAACGGCTGTGCAGCCCGTTGAGCACGTTGCGGATTACGCGCGCCTGCTCGACCAGCTGTCGCAAATCCTCGCCGGCGCGATGCTCGCCCGAATACAGCCGAAGCACCGCCTCCTCGAGGCCGCTGGCGATGAGATAGTCCTCGAGCGCGCGCTCGTCCTTGAGATACTGCTCCGACTTGCCGCGCGCGACCTTGTAGAGCGGCGGCTGGGCGATGAAGAGATGGCCGCGATCGATGAGGTCGCGCATTTGACGGTAGAAGAACGTCAGCAGCAGCGTGCGGATGTGCGAGCCGTCGACGTCGGCATCCGTCATGATGATAATCTTATGATAGCGCAGCTTGTCCGGGTTGAACTCCTCGCTGATCCCGGTTCCGAGCGCGGTGATCAAGGTGCCGATCTCCTGGCTGGACAGCATCTTGTCCATGCGCGCGCGCTCGACATTGAGGATTTTTCCGCGCAGCGGCAGCACCGCCTGGAAGGCGCGATCGCGGCCCTGCTTGGCGGAACCGCCCGCGCTATCGCCCTCGACGATGAACAGTTCGGATCTGGTCGGATCGCGCTCCTGGCAATCCGCGAGCTTGCCGGGAAGCGAGGAGATGTCGAGCGCGCCCTTCCTGCGCGTGAGCTCCCGCGCCTTGCGCGCGGCCTCGCGCGCCGCCGCCGCCTCGACCACCTTGCCGACGATGACCTTCGCCTCCGCCGGATGCTCCTCCAACCAGTATTGCAGCGCCTCGTTGATGATGTTCTCGACCACCGGACGCACCTCGGAGGACACGAGCTTGTCCTTGGTCTGGGAGGAGAATTTCGGGTCCGGCACCTTGCAGGAGAGCACGGCGGTGAGCCCCTCGCGGCAATCATCGCCGGTGAGCGCAACCTTCTCCTTCTGCGCCACGCCGCCCTTTTCAGCATAGCCCGTGACCTGGCGCGTCAGTGCGCCGCGGAAGCCGGCGAGATGGGTGCCGCCGTCGCGCTGCGCGATCGTGTTGGTGAAGCAGAGCACGGCCTCGTGGTAGCCGTCGTTCCACCACAGCGCGCATTCGACCCCGATGCCCTCGCGCTCGGCCTTGATCATGATCGGGGCGGGAATGAGCGGGGTCTTGTTGCGGTCGATATACTTGACGAAGGCCTCGACCCCGCCCTCGTAGCGCAGCTCCTCGCGCTTCTCGACCGGGTGGCGCATGTCGGAGAGCACGATCAGCACGCCCGAATTGAGGAACGCGAGCTCGCGCAGCCGGTGCTCGAGCGTCGCGAAATCGAACTCGGTCATGGTGAACGTGCGCGGGCTCGGCAGGAAAGTCACCTCGGTGCCGCGCTTGTCATGGGCCGCGCCCACGACCGACAGCGGGGCAAGCGCCTCGCCATCGCGGAACTCCATGAAGTGCTGCTGGCCGTCGCGCCAGATGGTGAGCTTGAGCCACGTCGATAGCGCATTGACCACCGAAACGCCGACGCCGTGCAGCCCGCCCGAGACCTTGTAGGCATTCTGGTCGAATTTGCCGCCGGCATGGAGCTGGGTCATGATGACCTCGGCGGCCGACACCCCTTCGCCTTTGTGGATGTCGGTCGGGATGCCGCGGCCATCGTCGCGTACGGTGCAGGAACCGTCCGGATTGAGCGTGACGACCACTTCCTTGGCGAAGCCCGCGAGCGCTTCGTCGATGGCGTTGTCCACCACCTCGTAGACCATGTGGTGGAGGCCGGAGCCGTCGTCGGTGTCGCCGATATACATGCCCGGCCGCTTGCGCACCGCGTCAAGGCCCTTGAGGACCTTGATCGACTCCGAGTCGTAGTCGGAGGCAAGGGGCGGAGTCTGGCGGGCGGCTTCGGCCATGGAGGACTTTCGAATCAGTTGCGGAAAGGGGGGGCGCAAGTCGAGCTTGGTTTGACACGAAAACGGGGAGGCGTACAGCCCAAAGTGATAGGGTGTAAGTAACTGTTTTTTATGAAATTTCAAGGGACGGCGGAGGCGAAAAAAGGCCCCGAAAAAGGCCCCATTGCGGCCGCGTCCGCAGCCGCATTTTGGCGCTGCTCTGATCTGCGTATTTGTGACGGTTTGGTCACCGTAAACAGGGCTCACCGCGCCGCGCCGTCAAGGCGAAGGCAAGATGCAAACGTCAGAGCCGCGTGCGCTAAGCGATCCTGACCACGATGTTGCCCATCGCCTTGCCGGACTCGACCGCTTCATGCGCCGCCACGATCTCGCCGAGCTCGAAGCTCTGCGCCACGTTGTGGACGAGCTCGCCGCCTTCGAGCATGCGCGTGATCTCGGCGGTCGCGCGGGCGCGCTGCTCCGGCGGCATCAAGTAGACCAGGAAAAACTTCATCGTGATGCTGTTCTGCAGCAGGAACTGGAATGGAATCGATGCCTCGGGCGCGCCGCTGCCGTAGATCGCCACCACGCCGTTCGGTGCGAGCACGTCGGGCAAGAGCCGCGCGTTGGCGGCGAGATCCATCTCGATCACCGCATCGACGCCGCGTTTACCGGTCACCGCCATGACGCGCTCGCCGACGTCCTCGCGCTTGTAATCGACCACATGGTCGGCGCCCGCCTGCCGCGCGATCTCGCCCTTGGCCGGCGAGCTGACGGTGGTGATGACAGTGGCTTTGCGCTTCTTCGCGAACTGGATGGCGTAATGGCCCACCGCGCCCGCCCCGGCGGCGACGAGCACGCTCGAGCCCTCCGCGATGCCCGTGAGCAGGACCGCCTGGTAGGCGGTATAGGCCGGAATGCCGAGACAGGCGGCGGCCTCCATGCCGATTCTGGCGGGCAGCGGCACGGCCTGTTCCGACGGCAGCACGATCGATGCGGCGGCGGTTCCGAAGGGGCGTCGCCACTGGCCGTTCCAAACCCAGACGCGCTCGCCCACCCGCGAAGGCGAAACGCCCTCGCCCACCTGCTCGATCTCGCCCGCGCCGTCGCTGTGCGGAATGACGCGCGGGAATGCGATCTTGCGCGTCAAGCCGGCGCGGCTCTTCACATCGGAAGGATTGACGCCGGAGACGGCAAGACGCACCCGAACCTCGCCGCGTCCCGGCTGCGGCGTCTCCACTTCGCCGACGCGCAAGACCTCGCGGGCCGTTCCGTTGGTCTCGTAGTAGGCGGCGCGCATGCATGTCCCCTCGATGGATCGTTCGCGCCCGCGCATGATGCCATAAAATGCGCGGCGCGGCGATCACGTCCGCCGTTTCACCTGTCCCGGCGCGACCTCGCACATCTCCGCAGTTGCTGCGACGTCCGCGAACGTCGCGGCGTCGGCGCCCGTCATCCAAGCCTGTGCGCCGAGCCTTTCCAGCTCCGCGTAGAGCGCGGCCCGCCGCGAAGGGTCGAGATGGGCGACAACCTCGTCGAGCAGCAGCACCGGCGCAAAGCCCGACATTTGGGCAAGGAGCCCCGCGTGCGCCAGAACGAGACCGATGAGCAGCGCCTTCTGTTCGCCGGTCGAGGCGGCGGCGGCGGCAATATCCTTGCCCGCGTGTCGCACGGAGAGATCGGCAAGGTGGGGCCCTTCGAGCGTGCGACCGGCGGCGGCGTCGCGGGCGCGATTGTCTCTCAGCACCGCGCGATAGCGGTCTTCCACCTCGACCGCGGGCGCAAGCGGCACCAGCCGTTCCATCCAGCCATCAAGCGCAATCTCGGCCGCGGGAAACGCCGATGCCTCGTCCTTGCGCGCGGCCAGCGCGGCCTGCAGGCGGTTCACGGTTTCGACGCGCAGCGCCGTCACCGCGACCGCGAGCTCGGCCGTTTCGTGCTCGATGGCGTCGAGCCAGTGCGCATCGGGGCGGGCATCTTCGAGCAGCCGGTTGCGCGAGCGTAACGCGCGTTCGAGCGCGTTGACGCGCGTCATGTGCTCGGCGTCGACCGCCAGGACCAGGCGGTCGAGGAAGCGCCGGCGCTCGGAGGCCGGGCCATTGAACAAGCCGTCCATGGCCGGCACGAGCCAAACGACGCGCAGATGGTCGGCGAAGGCGGATGCCGATGCGACCGGCTCGCGATCGACCCGGCATTTGCGCGCGATCACCGCGTCCTCGCTTGCCGGCGGCTCTATCCCGGTGCCCAAACTCGCGAGCCCGAGCGCACCTTCCACGTCGGCCGACACCGCCCACGATCCGTCGCCTTCGGAAAAGGCGACGTCTTCGAGCGTCGCGCGGCGCAGACCGCGTCCCGGCGCGAGAAACGAGATGGCCTCGATCAGATTGGTCTTGCCCGCGCCATTGGGGCCCACCAACACGACCGGGCCCGCGCCGACGTCGATCTGCGCGGCATGGTAGCTGCGGAAATTCGTCACGATCAGGCGGCGGATGCGGGCGGGCGGCATGGCCGCCATCAGTAGTCAGAAGTCAGGCGTCCGGAAATAGAAAATCAAACTCCTGATTTCCCCGCTCCTGATGTCGGATTGCGGTCACACCCGCATCGGCATCAGCACGTAAAGCGCGCCCTTGGTGTCGCGGTCCTGAATGAGCGTCGGGGATCCGGGATCGGCGAGCTTGAGCACCGCGGCTTCGCCTTCGAGCTGCGCCGCGATGTCGAGGAGATAGCGGGAATTGAAGCCTATATCCAACGGCTCGGAGCCGTATTCGACTTCGATCTCCTCGGTCGCGCTGCCGGAATCCGGGTTGGTGACGGACAACATCAGCTTGCCGTTGGTCAACGACAGCTTCACCGCGCGGCCGCGCTCGCTCGACACCGTGGACACACGGTCGACCGCCTGCTCGAACTCTTTCTTGTCGACCGTGAGCTCCTTGTCGTTGCCGAGCGGAATGACGCGCGCATAGTCCGGAAACGTGCCATCGATGAGTTTGGAGGTGAGCACCGTCTCGCCCAGGGTGAAACGGATCTTGCCCTGCGACAGCTCGACGGTGACTTCGGCCTCGTTGTCCTCGATCAGGCGCTGCACCTCGGCGACGGTCTTGCGCGGAACGATGATGCCCGGCATGCCGCTGGCCCCGACCGGCAACGGCAGCTCGAACTGCGCCAGGCGATGGCCGTCGGTCGCCACGCCTCGCAGCGTGGGCGCCTTGGCGGTGCCGGCGGTGTGGAGATAGATGCCGTTGAGATAGTAGCGCGTCTCCTCGGTCGAGATCGCGAATTGGGTCTTGTCGATGAGGCGCTTGAGGTCGGCGGCCGCGAGCTTGAACGTGTGCGTCATCTCGCCGGCGGCGAGATCGGGAAAGTCGCTCTCGGGCAGCGTCTGCAAGGTGAAGCGGGAGCGGCCGGCGCGGATCGCCAGCACCGCGCGGTCGCCCGAGGCCTCGACCACGATCTGCGCACCCTCGGGGAGCTTGCGCACGATCTCGTAGAACATGTGCGCCGGTACGGTGGTTGAGCCGGTGGGGCCGACCTCGGCGGGGATCGACTCGGTGACCTCGACGTCGAGGTCGGTCGCTTTGAAGGTGAGTTTCGATTTCTCCGCCTTGATCAACACGTTGGCGAGAATTGGAATGGTGTTGCGCCGCTCGACCACGCGGTGGACATGGCCGAGCGATTTCAACAGCGCTGCGCGTTCGACGGTGACCTTCATTTTTCAATCCGCCCGCTCGCGTGGAAAAGCCCAAAAGGGGGTAGGGAAGGTGGCGTGTGCCCGCGTTTTTCGCAAGGGCGACGGCGCAGGGCGACGCCAGTTACCCAACGGATTTGGCCGCGGTCCCGGGCCGCCTTTCCCCTGGGAACGCGGGGAAAAGGTTGCCTGCAAGACAATTCATCGGGAGGGCAATCGGCGCGCTCCTTCCACGTCGGCCGTTTCAACCGTGCAAGCTGCCGGGGCGCTTGCAGCCTCGCCGCACTCGCTCACTCCTGCAATTGCCGTTTGAGCAGCTCGATCTCTTCGGCCAGCGCGGTGTCGGTGCTCACGAGATTCTCGATCTTGCGCACGGCGTGCAGCACCGTCGTGTGGTCCCGACCGCCGAAGCGCCGCCCGATCTCCGGCAGCGAGCGCAGCGTGAGGGTCTTGGCGAGATACATGGCCACCTGCCGCGGACGCACCACATTGGCCGTGCGCCGCGACGACAACAGGTCGGCGCGGCTCACGTTGTACTGTCGCGCGACCACCCGTTGAATGTCCTCGATCTTGACGCGCTTGGGCTCCTGCGGGCGGATCAGGTCGCGCACCTCGCGTTCTGCCATCTCGAGCGTCACGGGCTGGCCGGTGAGC
>JAFAHL010000307.1 GCA_019237215.1 Hyphomicrobiales bacterium
CTCCAAGGACCTCATCATCTCCGGGGGCGAGAACATTTCCTCGATCGAAGTGGAGGACGCGCTCTACAAGCACCCCGCGGTGGGAGCCGCCGCCGTGGTGGCCAAGCCCGACGACAAATGGGGCGAGACGCCGTGCGCCTTCATCGAACTCAAGCCGGGAGAGAAGGCGACGCGAGACGATATCATCGCCTGGTGCCGCAAGAACCTCGCCGGCTACAAATGCCCGCGCTACGTGGTGTTCACCGAACTGCCACGGACCTCGACCGGCAAGATCCAGAAATTCAAGCTGCGCGACCTGGCGAAAGCAGTGTGAGTGCCGCGCTGCGGGCCATGGCAACCGGCGCTGGTATGACTGCATCGCGCCGGTCAGGCGCGCGGCACCGTCAGTGCGAGCACGCCCGACACGTCGCCGTTTTTCTCCAACGTCCAGATCGCATCGATCAGCGGCTCGACGTCGTGGCCGGCACGCCAGCTCGCGGCAATCGTGCGCAGCTTGTCTTCGACATCCTGGTCGCGCATCGGATTTGACGGGCTGCCGCGCGCGGCGGAGGTCGAAAGGCTGTGCGCGGTCCCATCGCGGGTCGAAAGCTCGACCGCCGCCGCGACCGTCGCGATGGCGGGATCGCGCATCACCTCGACCCTGCGGCGCATCGCGATCACTTGTGGATCGCACACGCACTCGTCGCTGAATTGATCCAAGCCGGCCTCGCCATGCACGAGCGCGGCCGCGACGGCGTGTTGCACGCTCACCTGCGATTCGCTGCCGGTCGAGACATCGGGCCGATCGGTGCGGTGGCTGAGCAGAGGATGGCCGCGCACGACCACCCGTTCGATCGCCTCGGTCGGGTGATCGCGCCGCCAATCGAGCACGCAATCGAGAACCGGGTGGATCACGAAGCCGCAGGGATAAGGCTTGATCGAATTTCGTGCGATCTCCCAGGTCTCGCCCAAACCTTCGGTCAAGGCTGACCAGTTCGGCGGCTCCGCCATCGCGCTGAGAAAGCCTTGCACGCCGGCGATGGGCTCCGGCGGACCTTCGAACCCGCGTTCCGCGAGCAGCGCGGACCACAGCCCGTTGCGCGCGCTGTTGCCGACGCCGATGCTCTTGGCCGGCCAGCCCAGACATTCACACAGGCCGCACGACTGCGTGGCCGCGTGTCCGAGCGCGGACGTCATGCGGCCCTCAGCGAGCCCCAGGAGCTTGCCGGCAGCCGTTGCCGCGCCGAACACGCCGCAGGTGGAGGTGATGTGCCAGCCCTTGGCGTAGTGGCCGGGAGAAATGGCACCCCCGATCCTGCATTCGATCTCGACGCCGAGAATGAACGCCAGCAACAGTTCGACGCCGCTCACGCGGCGCAGTTGCGCCAACGCGAACAGCGCCGGCGCGATTGGAGCGGTCGGATGGATGACGGTCGGGACATGGGTGTCGCAAAAATCCAAGACGTTGGCGGCGGCCGCGTTGAGAAAGGCCGCGCTCAGCGCGTCCATGCGTTCGCAACGACCGATCAGGGTCGCCTGCTGGCGACCGGAAAACTCGGCGAGAGATTGCCGCGCGACCTCGATGGGAGGGGCGCGGCAGCCCGCGAGCGCGACGGCGAAGAAATTCATGAGCGCGCGCTTAGCCTCGTGCCGCGTGGCGTCCGGCACGCCATCCCAGCGGGCTTCGACGGCAAAGCGGGCGAGGGTCTGCGTAACGGCGGGTGCGTGCTGCATGGAGCGTTCCCATGGTTCCATCGCAGCAAGCTAACCCGCGGTTTGCCTCGTGTCCCGGATGCAGTGCAGCACGAACAGCGGCGAAGCGGTGCACCGCTGATCCGGGACCGCCACAGACCTGGAGCGATCGACGCAAGTCGGGCTTGCCCGACTTGCGCATATTGGAGCGCCGATCTCGGGTAAACGCGAGATCGGTGTCTGCAGCGCGCCATTCGCATTCGCTCGTGCCAGGGACACGCGGACTCGGATTTCTCCGATTGCTTGCTCGTCACTCCGCCGCCGTCTGCCGCAGGCCCAGATGGCGCAGCGAGCGGTCGATCCACAGCCGCGTGAGCTTTTCCTGCACGCCGTTCTGGTTGAGTCGCGCGCGCAGATTGTCGAAGTCCACGCGGTCGAGGTCCTGGTCCTGGTTGAAGCAGGAGAACACCACGCTTTCGACGCCGCTTGCGGGGTCGCGATGCACCTGCAGGCACTGGGCGCAGATTTCCTTCATCATGCACTGCATCGGCGAGTTGATCGAGGCGATGGCTTTGTGCCCGGGTTTGAGATGCGGCGCCAGCATTCCCTGCCGCGCCTGGGAAACCGCCGCCATCATGCCGTCGGAGCCGATGGCGATCACACGATCGACCTCGCCGAGCGGAATCGGCGCCTCGCCGAGCGCCCCCGATCCATAGGCGTCGAGCGCCGCGACGATGTTGCCGACGAAGGCTTTGTCCTGCTCGCGCTCGGCGCGAAAGCCTGGCGGCTCGTCGCAGCACCACACGATGGCGTCGGCCGCCCGTTCGATCTCGTCGACCTTGTAACGGTCGATCGCGCGTTTGTAGCCGGCGAAATAGAGCACGCGGCTGCCGTTCCTTCGCAGCGCCTGCCCGATCGAGAACAGCACCGCGTTGCCCAGCCCGCCCCCGATCAGCAGCACGCTTTCGTCACCAGGCGTTTCGGTCGGATGGCCGGTCGGTCCCATGAGAATGACCGGTTCACCCGGCGCAAGCTGCGCACACAGGTCGGACGAGCCGCCCATTTCGAGCACGATCGTCGACAGCAAGCCGCGCTCGCGATCGACCGCGGCGCCGGTCAGTGCGAGCCCCTCCTTGGTGAGGCGGGTGCCGTCGGCGTCGCGCGAGAACGTCTCGTAGTTCTGCAGCCGGTAGAATTGCCCGGGCTCGAAGGCGCGCGCGGCCATCGGGGCGCGCACCACGACCTCGACTATGGTGGGCGTGAGCCGGTTGACCGCGTGCACAACGGGTCGCAGCTCGGCGTTGAGACGAGCGATCAACGTTGCCGGCGAAATGCCCGGTCCCTTTCGCCGCTCCAGCATCCGGCTGACCACGGGATAACCCTGCTTGGCGCTGGCCATCGCCTTGACCACGTTGCCGGCAAACGAGGGATGTAAATCGCCGAAAAAGCTGATGGCGCGACCGTCCGCACGCACGTTCATGAGCACATGGGCGGCGGACGGCTTGGTGATGCGCTCGGGGGTGACCTTGCAGCCGTTCTCGTCGAACGCCTGGAAATACTTGCCGTCGATCGCAAGGTGCTGCGGCTCCTCGCGGCCCAGCACGGTGTTTGGTTGCGTGCCGGCGGCGACCAGGATCGTGCGCGCGGGCAGGACCACGTCACCCGGCGCCGCGGTCGGATCGCTGTCGACTTGAGCCTGAGACGAGAGGCGCAGCGCGCGGGCGCAGCCGAAGCGGTCGAGGAGCACCTCTTGCGGCGTCAACCGTTCGGCAAAGCCGATCCCTTCCTCCAGCGCCTTGCCAACCTCCTCGTGGTTAAGCGTGTAGCTCGGGGAATCGATCATGCGCCGCCGATAGACGATGGTAGCTCCGCCCCATCGGCGCATGAGCTCCACGAACCGCGGCTTGCGGCCTTCGCGCGCGGCCACCTCGCGCTCGGCGCGAAATTCGCGCGCATGCTCGAGAAACTCCGATGCGGTTTCCGCGTCCTGGGCGGTCCAGTCGGCGCGCACCGCCGCTTCCCCGCGCTCGGCGAGCAGCGTTTCGTAACGAGCGAGGAATTTCTCCACTTGCAGCGGATAGTAGGCGAGCGCCTCGGTCGCGGTATCGATGGCGGTGAGCCCGCCGCCGATGATGACGACCGGCAGGCGTACCTGTAGATTGGCGAGGCTGTCGGTCTTGGCGGCGCCAGTGAGCTGCAGCGCCATCAGAAAGTCGGAGGCCTGCCGGACGCCCGCGGCCAGCCCGTTCTTCATCGGCACGATGGTCGGCCGGCCGGCGCCGGCGCAGAGCGCGATATGGTCGAAGCCAAGGGCGAAGGCGCCGTCGATCGTGAGCGTGCCGCCGAAACGCACGCCTCCGAACATCGCGAATTCGCGCCGTCGTTCCAGCAGCAGGCGGATGAGCTTGAGGAAATTCTTGTCCCAGCGCACGGTGATGCCGTATTCGGCCACCCCGCCGAAGCCGGCCATGACGCGCGCATCGAGCGGCTCGCGCAATTCCGCGGCGTCGCGGATCGGACGAAACCGGGTGCGGGTCCCAGCGACGTCGACGCCCGAAATATCGGCGTCGAGCGGCTCGATCTTGAGTCCATCAACCGCGACGACGGCGTGACCGTCGTTCATAAGGTGATGGGCGAGCGTGAAGCCCGCGGGCCCGAGCCCCACAATGAGAACCTTGCGCCCGGTCGCGGGCTTCGGCAAAGGCCGGCGCAGATTGAGCGGATTCCACCGCGTCAGCAAACCGTAAATCTCGAAGCCCCAGGGTAGGGCCAGAACCTCTTTGAGAACGCGCGTCTCGACCTGGGGAATATCGACCGGTTCCTGCTTCTGATAGATGCAGGCCTTCATGCAATCGTTGCAGATGCGGTGACCGGTCGCGGCGCACATCGGGTTGTCGACGACCACGATGGCGAGCGCGCCGATCGTGTGGCCGCCGACCTCGACCAGATTCATCTCAGAGATTTTCTCGTCGAGCGGGCACCCTGCGAGCACGACGCCGAACACACTCTTCTTGAACTCGCCGCTCTTCTCCTTGAGTCCCTTCGAGCAGGAGTCCTTGCCTTGGTTGTGGCACCAGATGCAGTAGTTGGCGTGATCGAGCGCGCCGGTGAGATCGGTGCCGGGATCGGTGAGCGCGAAGCCGTCGCGCGCGCGGCGATGCTCGGGCGGCAGCTTGAGCATGGCCGCGCCATCGACGACCTCGGTCTCGACCGCAATCAGATGGTGCGGATCGATCTTGTGCGGCACCTTGAACAGAACACCGCCTCTATGCCGGTGCCGGCCCTGCGGCGTGTGTGTCGCCCAGGCGGCGTAGCGTGCAGCAAGGTCGAGCGCAGCGGCGTGCTCGGCTTCCGCCTTCATCCAGGCATCGACCCGCTGGGCGAAGCGCAATTCGGTGAGCTCGCCGCCGAGCAGAGGCTCGAGCTCTTCCCGCAAGGCTTGCCCATCGAACGTCGCGGCTTGATCGGGCCCGTATTTTTTGGCCGCGCGGCGCTGCACGAACAACCGCTTGACCGTATAGAGCGGGGCCAGCGCATCGTGGCGCGAGCGCAACGCGTCGACCTCGCGGGCGATGCCGAAGAGCGCGGCGATGAAGTCTTCGAGCTCGGGTGCAAGCTCGACGATGAGATCGGATTCCTCCTTGCCGGCGAGCCGCTCCGGGGCGGCGCGGGCAGTCATCAGCCGATTGTGCAGCCCGACGTTGCGATGTTTGAGGAAATCGACGAAACAGCCGTCGAGGCGCACCAAGCCGTCGCGGCCGTACAAGTCCTCGAACCGCAGATCAAAGGCCAACGCGAGACTTGGGCTCATCAATCGAGACGTCCTCAACGACTGGACATGCGCCCAACGGTACGCGCTTCGCCAGACCCGCAATCGGGAATTTGCTGCACGAGAGCCTCTAAGCTGTGGCCCGAAACCGCGCGATGACCGCGGCCGGGATCGGCATGCCCTTCAACTTGACCGGATCGTCCGGGTCGCGTCCGGCCCATACCCGCGTCTCGCTGCCTTCGATGGCAAGCTCACCGCCGATCGAGATACGATGCGCCACGTCGAAGCTCGAGCGCCGAAATTCGCTGACCTCGGAGGCGATGTCCGCGACATCATTGAACTTGGCGGGCTTGAGAAAGCGGGCCTTGGCGTCCACCAGCGGAATGCCCACGATGCCGAAGGCCGTCCCCAGCTGGTTCGGCGGCACGCCCAGTGCCGTTTCGAACAGCAGCCAGACGCTCCAATCGAAAAACTCGAAGAAATGGCTGTTGAACACGATGCCGGCCGGGTCGCAATGACCCCATTCGACCGTGAATCGCCGGCGGTACACGAGATTGGCCATGCCTGGTCCGGTTTCCTTACAGGAGGCTTACTGGCGGCGGCAGAGAAACCCGCCTGTGCGCCCGATGTCAAATCCCACGGGCCTCTCCGCATGGGCGGAATCCGGACCGCTTTAAGCCGCAATTTCAAGGAACTAATTGTGCCTTCCCCGGCCAGCCCAGGGAAACAACTGGCAGCCGGGGGCACAACCTGCAATGGTTTCCGCGGGGGCATCCAAGCCGATTTGTCGAGCTAAACCGATTTGTCGAGCACCTTAGCTTTTTCCGTTTCCTGGCAGCCGTCAGGTCGGTGTAAGGAAAATATTGAAAACTCCTGGGGACGCGGCGACGTGCGGTTGCTCCGCTGCATCTTGTCGCCTCGGCTGGGGATTCCCCGCCCAGGC
>JAFAHL010000597.1 GCA_019237215.1 Hyphomicrobiales bacterium
CTCCTTGATGTCGGCGCCGGCGGCAAACGCCTTGTCCGAACCGGTGATGAGGATGCAGCCGACATCGGCGTCGGCGTCGAAAGCCTCGACCGCGCCGAGGAGCTCGTTCCGGAGCGTGGCGTTGAGCGCATTGAGCGCCTGCGGCCGATTGAGGCGCACGATGCCGACGCGCCCGCGCCGTTCGACGATGATGGTTTCGGTCGTCATGGCCGTCCTCGGCTTTCCTTCAGCCGGCATGCTGTCACGGCGCCTCGCGCGCGCAAAGCGCGTCCTGCCACGGATGTCGCCAAACGCCGCTCGGCCGCTCCTGTAACTAACCGGAAAAATACTTGGCGACGCCCGGGAGGCGGAAGGCTGGCGGACCGCGGCAGCGGCACGACACGTTGGAGTTGCAGCGTTCCCTGTAAATAACAGGCCGGAAACAGGCGAGACGCACCAGCGGTCGTTTCTCACAGCCGCAGGTTGGTTTCTCGTTCTTATGAAAGATCGTCGTCCCGGCCGACGCCCGTGAAGCGGGCGGAGAGCCGGGACCCATAACCAAGGACCGTGGGTATGGGTCCCCGCTTTCGCGGGGACGACCGGACGCTGAAACCAGTCGGCATGGTCCTATCTCACGATGTCAAACAGCCCGTCTCCTTCCCGCGACGCGTTTCTGCGCCCCGGGCTCCTGACGAATCCTCTAGCATGAGCGCGAAACGTAGTCAATAGCGTAGTTGCGACGTAGTCAAAAAATCGCACGCCGCGCCCGTTCCAGCAAATGCCCGCTAGCGCTGGCACACCGGGCAGAAAAACGTCGATCGGCCGGTCTGGACCATGCGCCGGATGGTGCCTTTGCAGCCCGGCGTCGGGCAGCGTTTGCCGGCGCGGTCGTAGACGCGGAAATCGTGCTGGAAATCGCCGAGCTCGCCGTCGGTGCGGCGATGATCGCGCAGCGAGGAGCCTCCGGCTGCGATCGCGTCCGCGAGCACGGCCTTGATGGCATCGACCAGCCGCTGCGCGCGCTCGGTCGGCGCCCCGCCTTTGCTCGCGATCGTAGAGGCGCGCCGCTTGGGCGAGAGCCGCGCGCGGTGGAGCGCCTCGCAAACGTAGATGTTGCCGAGCCCGGCCACGACCCTTTGGTCCGACAGCGCGGCCTTGAGCGAGGTTTTCTTGCCCTTGCACGCGCGCGCGAGCATCGTGGCGTCGAATTCGTTGCCGAGCGGCTCGGGGCCGAGCGCGCACAGCAAGGGCTCGCGCTCGAGCTCGGCGCGGGGGACGAGCTTCATCATGCCGAAGCGGCGCGGGTCGTTGAAGGCGATGCGCGCGCCCGACGACATGTGAAACACGACGTGGTCGTGGGCGGCGTTCTTCGCGCGCTCGTGGTAGTAGCGCCCCGGCGTGGTTTTTCTCCCGCGCTTGGCGACGCGAAACGATCCCGACATGCCGAGATGCATCACCAGCACGTCGCCGGAGGACAGGTCGGCCAGCAGATATTTGGCGCGGCGGCCGAGGCCCTCGACCCTCTTGCCTTCGAGCCGGGCGACGAAATCCTTGGCCAGCGGCCAGCGCAGGTCGCCGCGGTGCGCGATCACCTTGGTGAAGCGCGCGCCCTCCATCACCGGCGCAAGTCCGCGGCGCACGGTCTCGACTTCGGGCAGTTCGGGCATGGTTAACGAGCTCCCGCTCGACAGATAGCGTCCGCCGCGCCGCCGCGCTATGGTCCTGCCCGGCAAAGACAACCATGCCGCGGACGCGCGAACATACCGATTTCGGCTTCCGGCGGGTGCCGCTCGAGCACAAGCAGGCGCTGGTCGACGACGTCTTTCACAGCGTGGCGAGCCGTTACGACCTGATGAACGATCTCATGTCGGGCGGGCTTCACCGCGCCTGGAAGGATGCGCTCGTCACCGCCGTCAATCCGCCGCGCGCGCGGCCGGCACCGGCGCAGGAGGCCAAGGACGAGGCCAAGGACGAGACCAAGCCGAGCGCGCGGCCGTTCGCGCTGCTCGATCTTGCCGGCGGCACCGGCGACATCGCC
>JAFAHL010000670.1 GCA_019237215.1 Hyphomicrobiales bacterium
GGCGTGCTCGGTATGCCCGGATTCACCGCCTATGCGGGTCTCAACTTGATCGGTAAGCCCAAGCCGGGCGAAACCGTCGTTGTGGCGGCCGCAAGTGGCCCCGTGGGCTCACTGGTTGGGCAGCTCGCCAAGCTCTTGGGCGCGAAAGCGGTCGGCATCGCCGGCGGGGCAGAAAAATGCCGCTCTGTCCTCGACGAATTTCACTTCGACGCCGCTGTCGATCATCGCGCACCCGACTTTGCCGAGAAGCTCGCAGCTGCCTGCCCAAACGGGATCGATGTTTATTTCGAAAACGTCGGTGGCGCCGTGTGGCAAGCCGTGCTGCCTTTGCTCAATACGTTTGCGCGCGTGCCGGTGTGCGGCTTGATCGCCCAATATAACGCAACGGATCCCGCTCCCGGACCAAATCTCCTTCCCGCGACCATGCGTGCGGTGCTGAGCAAAAGCCTCACGCTGCGCGGCTACATCAACTACGAATTCGCCGCCGAGCACTTCGCGGCGTTCCTGCGCACGGTCGGCGCCGCTGTCGCCGATGGACGCATTTGTTATCGCGAGGACATCACCGACGGCTTTGAGAATGCGCCGATCGCCTTCATCGGCATGCTGGAGGGCCGCAACTTCGGCAAAGCACTCGTGCGCGTCACGCCGCTAGGTAGCGGGCCCTCGCTGCCGCTTTGAGAGGAAACTGACATGCCGACCTATACCGTCACCTCCGTCGCAGGCACCCTGGACGCCCCCAAGCGAGCAAAGATTGCCTCCGCAATCACGCGCATCCACAGCGAGACAACGGGCGCTCCGACCTATTTTGCGCAGGTCATTTTCACCGAGGTTGCACCGGACTGCTACTTCGTCGGCGGCAGTCCACTCAAGGGTCAGCAGGTTTTTGTGAACGGACAGATCCGCGGCGGCCGCCCCGCCGAGATTAAGGACTCGCTCATCGCCCAGACAACGGCGGCGGTCGCAGAAGCGTCGAAATTGGCGAACAGGAACGTCTGGGTCTACATCACCGATCTCGCGCCGCGGCAGATGGTCGAGTTCGGTCATGTGCTTCCGGAAGCTGGCGACGAGGCGCGGTGGGCTGCGGCGCTGCCGGAAGCCGACAGGGCACACATGCAGAGTTTCGCTCCCTGCCACTAAGCCGCGCGCGACCGCGTCGCCTCCGACTACGTCGCAACTACACTATTGACTACGTAACGCGCGTCTAATGCGGGCGCCGTCGTATCCTTCCACGCGGAGGGGAGAGCAGGGGCAAGAGTTCGCGCGACGATTGAATCGCGTTCGCGTCAGGATCTGTTCTTGCGCTCGCGGATTTCGGCGAACACCTTCCACGCCGGGCTGCCCGCAAGCCCGACCGATTTGGCCACCTCCGGCACGTCCGCGCGCAGAAACGGGTTTGCCGCCTTTTCCGCACCCATGGTCGACGGGATGGTCGGCTCTTTCGCGGCGAGAAGTTTCTCGACCTCGGTCGCGCGCGCGACGAGCGCGGCATTGTCGGGTTCGACCGTTTTGGCGAAGGCGACATTGGCCTTGGTATATTCGTGGCCGCAATAGATGCGCGTGTCGTCCGGCAACGCGCGCAGCTTGAGCAGCGATTGCCACATCATCTCCGGCGTGCCCTCGATGACGCGCCCGCAGCCGATCGAGAACAGTGTATCGCCGACGAAGGCGAGCTTGTCGGCGGGAAAGACATAGCTGATATGGCCCGCGGTGTGCCCCGGAGTCTCGAGCACGCGCCCCCGCAGCGAACCGACTTGAACCTCGTCGTTCTCGCGCACGGTCGCATCGACCAATGGAATGCTCGCCGCCTCGCCGTGGGGGGCGACGACGCGGCAGCGATGGCGCTGCTTGAGCTCGGCGATGCCGCCGGTGTGATCCGCATGGTGATGGGTGACGAGGATGTCGCTGAGCCGCCAGCCGGTTGCCTTCAGCGCCGCCTCGATCGGCGCGGCCTCGGGCGCATCGATTGCCGCGGTCGCACCGCTCTCGGGATCGTGCAGGAGGACGCCGAAATTATCCTTGAGGCAAAGAAACAGACGGGTTTGCGCGGGCATGTGGTCCTCCGGATTCGCTCGGCACAATTGCCCTCATTAGGCACCCCCCGCACATCGCCCGCAAGGCGGTTGGCGATCGGTTCCATGCGCCCGAAACGACGAGGAAATAAAATCCATGCTACCCTGTTGCCATGTCGATCGATGTCGTCGACCTGCGCAATTTCTATGCCCAGCGCCTCGGCGTCGTCGCCCGGCGCTTCGTCGGGCGCGGCATTCGCAAGCGTTTTGCCGACACGCGCGGCATGAGCGTGCTCGGGGTGGGCTACCCGACGCCTTACCTCGGGCTCTTTCGCGAGGAGGCGGAGCGCTGCCTCGCCTTCATGCCGGCGGTGCAGGGGGTGGTGAAATGGCCGACCGACCGGCCCGGGCTTGCCGCCCTCGTCGATGAGCTCGAGCTGCCGCTCACCGATTCCGCCGTCGATCGGGTGCTCCTGGTGCATGCGCTCGAAATGGCACGCGACCCGATCGCGCTGCTGCGCGAAGTCTGGCGGGTGCTGGCCGGAGGCGGGCGCCTGCTGATCGTGGTCCCGAACCGGCGCGGGGTCTGGGCGCGGCTCGATACGACACCTTTCGGCCACGGCCGGCCCTATTCGCGCTCGCAGATCACGCACCTGCTGCGCGAGGCCTGGTTCACGCCGACGGGCTGGGGAGACGCGCTGCATGTACCGCCGGTCGCGCGCGGCTGGTTTTTGCGCTCGGCCGTCGCCTGGGAGCGTGCCGGCTCGGCGATCGCTACGCCGTTCGCGGGCGTACACATCGTCGAGGCGACGAAGCAGGTCTATCGTGCCGTTCCCGCCCGCCGCGAGCGCGCGCGGTTGGTGCCTGCGCTCGAGCCTGCGCTCGTACCTTCGCCCGGTAGGTAGCTGTCGTTAGCCGCGCTCAAGCCGGCACGCGCTGAGCATTCCGATCGTCGCGGAAGCTGCGGTTCTCGTCTCGCGCGTGAGCCACGCGATTAGTCGTCGCGCGAGGGGCCGTCTCCCCCGTCACCACCGCCGCCCTGCATGTCCGGCCGCGGGCCGCGATGTCGGCGGCGCCGGCGGTGCAAGGGGAAACGGTCGGGCTGATTGTCATGGCCGTTCTGGCCCTGGTGGGGACCCGGATGAGACTGATGCTGTTGCCCGCCGGTGATGAAGGACGGCAAGCGGTCGACGTCGCCATCGGGCGGCGCGTTGCCCTGCGGCGGGCGCGGTTGGTGCGGCTGGCGCTGTTGGTGCTGCGGGAAGGGTTGTGCGTCGCGCGGGATATAGGGTTGCGGCTCGCGGGTGCCGTAAGGCGAATCGGGGGGAGCGCTCATCGACGGCTGCCCATCATCGTCCCCGTCGTCGAAACCACCCTCGCGCATCCCGGGCGCTTCATTCTCCGGACGGGGGAAGTGGGGATTGTTCTGCCGGAACTGCTCCTGCGCCGCGGCGATCACGCGGTAATAGTGCTCGGCGTGCTGATAGTAATTCTCCGCCGCGATCGGATCACCCGAGGTCTGCGCGTCGCGCGCGAGTTGAATATATTTTTCTGCAATGTGAGATGGATTTCCGCGAATTTTCACGTCCGGGCCGTTCGATTCATACACCCGCACCATCGGGTTGTGACTCTTGCGATGATTGTTGCGTCCGCGCATGCGCTTGTTCTGACCGTTTCTCATGGTTCGCCTGTTGCCAACCCCTTCATTGTGACGGCTCGCCGCCGTCGTGCTGCACTAAACACCTCGACGCTTTCTCGCACGAGCGACGCAAAGGTCCGCGCCCTCGCCCGTTCAAGCAGGAGGCAAATGCGGCGTCATCCGCCGCAATGTCAGGTTCCGTGTCGCGAAGCAGCAACCCCTTGTCCGCGGCATACCGCGGCGTTGCCCAGCACTTCCTCATAAGCATGTCCGCGTCGCTCGCGGATCAGCGCCGAACCGATGAAGTATCCAATCCCGATTGGGCGAACCACCTGCCGGGTCATCCGGCTTCCTTCGTTCGCTTCGTCCGCACCGTCGGCTCTCCGCAGTCCTGCTCCGGGGCTCGCTATCGGCGCTCACTCGCTCGGGTCGATTCCTGGCCGAAACCTAGTCGGTCTTGACCCACAATCCAAGTGCTTTTTTTCGTACCAGGAATGTGGAGCCCTCATGGCCGAACCCGCATGACAAGGGCCCGGGCGATGCCCGCAAGATCGTATCGCGGCGCCACTGGCGCCAGCCCCGCGGGGATAAAGATCGAGGTCACGGGGCCGAGCTGCCCGTGCCCGAGTTCGAGCACCAGGATGCCGTCGGGTGCGAGCAGGCGCGCCGCGTGGGATGCGATGGCGCGATAGCCATCGAGGCCGTCGGGCCCGCCATCGAGCGCGCGCCGCGGATCGAAGTCGCGCACTTCGGCTTGCAACCCCGCAATGTCGCCCCGCACCACGTAAGGGGGATTGGAAACGAGGATATCGACCGGCCCTCGAAGGGCTCGTCCATAGTCGCAGGCCACAAACGACGCCCGGCCGGAGAAGCCGAGTGCGGCGGCGTTGTCGCGGGCACAGCGCAGCGCGGCGAAGCTGATATCGGTGCCGAGGCCGAACGCGTTCGGGAGTTCCGAGAGCAGCGCCAGAAGCAGCGCACCCGAGCCGGTCCCGAGGTCGCCGATGCGCAGCGCACGCCATCTGCGATCGTCGCAATCGACCGCCGTGAGCGCCGCCTCGACCACGGTCTCGGTCTCCGGCCGAGGCAAGAGGGTTTCGGCAGTGACCTTGAGCGGCAGGCCCCAAAATTCCTTGCGGCCGAGAAGGCGCGCGACCGGCTCGCGCGCGAGCCGCCGCGCCGAAAGCGCCGCAATGGCGCCGGCTTCATCGGCCGCGAGCGTGCGGCTCGACTGGGCCGCGAGCGCCGCGTGGTCGAGCCCAAGCGCATGGCCGACGATGATGCGCGCATCAAGCTCGGGCGCGTCGAGACCGCCGCGACGAAACTCGAGCGCCAGCCGCCGCCGCGCGGCGCCAATCGAGTCGCCTGCGAATGGGTCATGCCCCGAGCTGGCGAGCGGCCGCCGCGTCACGATGGTGCCCCCTCCGCCGCCAGCAATTCCGCCTGATGCTCGGTCACCAGCGCGTCGATGATCTCGCCCAGCGCTTCGCCCTCCATCACCTGCGGCAGCTTATAGAGCGTGAGATTGATGCGGTGGTCGCTCACCCGCCCTTGCGGAAAATTATAGGTGCGGATGCGCTCGGAGCGGTCGCCCGAGCCGACTTGCCCGCGCCGCTCAGCGGCGCGCGCCGCGTCCTGCTTCTGCCGCTCGAAATCGTAGAGCCTGGCGCGCAGCACTGCCATCGCTTTGGCGCGATTGCGATGTTGCGAGCGGTCTTCCTGCATCATGACGACGATGCCGGTGGGAATGTGGGTCACGCGCACGGCCGATTCGGTCTTGTTGACGTGCTGGCCGCCGGCACCGCCCGACCGCAAGGTGTCAATCTTGAGGTCGTCGTCGTCGATGTCGATGTCGACTTCGGCCGCCTCCGGCAGCACGGCGACGGTGGCGGTCGAGGTATGGATGCGGCCCGCCCCTTCGGTATCGGGCACGCGCTGCACGCGATGAACGCCCGATTCGAATTTGAGCTTGGCGAAAGCGCCGCGCCCGCGAATTTCCGCGACGATCTCCTTGAAGCCGCCCATCGTGCCTTCGCTCAAGGAAATGATTTCGACCTTCCAGCTCTGCGTAGCGGCATAGCGTTCGTACATCCGAAACAGATCGCCGGCGAAGAGTGCGGCCTCGTCGCCGCCGGTGCCGGCGCGGATTTCCAGGATGACGTTGCGCTCGTCCATCGCGTCTTTCGGCACAAGCGCCAGCCTCAGCTCCCGCTCGAGCGCCGCGCGTCTTTGATCGAGCTGCGGCTTCTCGGAGGTGGCCATAGCGCGCATTTCGGCATCCGTCGCCGCGTCGGCAATCAGCGCGTCGAGCCCTGCGATCTCGGCGACGACGGCGCGATAGTCCTTCACCGTTTCGACGATGGGAGCGAGCTCGGCGAACTCGCGCGAGAGCTTGACGTAGGTCTCCGGCGTCACCGGGCTCGCAAGCTCGCGTTCGACCGCCTGGTGGCGGGCGACGAGCGCGTCGAGTTTTGGCTCAGGAATCATGGTTGCTCAAACTCAGGACGCAACGGTGGGATATCCCGGATGCCGCGTCGCGCGCGGCAGGTCCGCCGACGCTATGCTCGTAGAGGACATGCGAGTGAGATAGGGCGCGAGCATCAAATCTGCAGCCCTTGCTCGGCTGCAAAAGCTTTGAGCCGCTCGCGGATCGGCAGGCTTCCGGCCGGGCTGTCGATCAGTGGCTGCATCAGGGCCGCGGCCTTGCCGGCGTTGAGGTCGAGCAGCATGGCCTTGACCGGACCGACCGCGGATGGGGAGAGCGAGAACGAGCGGTAGCCGATCGCCACCAGTGCGAGCGCCCCGATCGGTTTCGAGGCAAGTTCCCCGCATAGCGTCACCGGCTTGGCGTGGGCGCGGCCCTTATCGGCGACGACTTTGAGCGCGCGCAAGACCGGCGCCGAGATCGCATCGAAGCGATCGGCGACGCGCGAATTGCCGCGGTCGGCGGCATAGAAAAACTGCACGAGATCATTGGAGCCGACGGAGAGGAAGTCGACGCGATCGAGCAGCTCGTCGAGCTGGTAGAGCAGCGAAGGCACCTCGAGCATGGTCCCGATCTCGACCTGCTCGGGCAGCTTGTGGCTGTGCCGGCGCAGATGGGTGAGTTCGCGCTCGACCAGCGACTTGGCCTCGTCGAATTCCTCGACGGTGGCGATCATCGGAAACATGACTTTCAGATCGCGTCCGCCCGCGGCGCGCAACAACGCGCGGATTTGGCTGCGCAGCAGGCCCGGGCGATCGAGACCCAGTCTTATGGCGCGCCAACCGAGCGCCGGGTTCTCCTCCTCGACATTGCGCATGTAGGGCAGCACCTTGTCGCCGCCGATGTCGAGAGTGCGGAACGTCACCGGCTTGTCGCCGGCTGCATCGAGCACGGCGCGGTAGAGCGAGAATTGCTCGGCGGTGCGGGGGAAGGTCGCCGCCACCATGAACTGCAATTCGGTGCGGAACAACCCGATGCCGGCGGCGCCGGTCTCCTCGATATGCGGCAGGTCGACGGCAAGACCGGCGTTGATCATCAGCTCGATCTTCTCGCCATCCCTGGTCACGCATGCCTTGTCGCGCAGCGCGAGATATTGCAATTGCCGGCGGGCGCGCAGCCGCACCCGCTCGACATAAGCCGCCTCCATGTCCGGCGATGGCCGCACATGCACGTCGCCGGTCGCGCCATCGACGATGATGGCGTCGCCCGGATCGGCAACGCCGGTGGCATTGGCGATCTCGCCGACCGCCGCGATGCCGAGCGCGCGGGCGACGATCGCCACGTGCGAATTGGGCCCGCCTTCTTCGAGCACGAGGCCGCGCAGCCGTTTGCGATCGTATTCGAGCAGCGCCGCTGGCCCCATGGAGCGAGCAACCAGGACGGCGTTTTCCGGCAGGCGGTCGCGCGCCGGCGCGTAGTCCTGGCCGAGCAAATGATGCATCAGCCGATTGGCGAGTTCGTCCAGGTCATGCAGGCGCTCGCGCAAATATGGATCGGTCGCGCGCAGCATGCGCGCGCGGGTGTCCGACTGCACGCGCTCGACCGCGGCCTCGGCGGTGAGTCCCGTCGCTACCGCTTCTTCGAGGCGATGCACCCAACCGCGGTCGTAAGCGAACATGCGATAGGCTTCGAGCACGTCGCGGTGCTCGCCGCCATCGGCGACCTCGCCGCGCTCGAGCAGCACGTCGAGGTCCGACCGCATGGTCTCGACCGCGGCTTCCAGGCGTTTGAGCTCTTTCGGCAGGTCGTCGGCGATGAAATTGGTGATGACGACGCGCGGCTCGTGCAGCACGACGTGACCGAGCGCGACGCCCTCGTTGAGCGCCATGCCGGTAAGATGCAGCGGCCGCCGCGCGGCGGGTTCGGCGCCGGGCTTGGCGATGGCGGAGAGTTCGCCCGAGGCGATCATCTCCGCGAGCACCATCGCGGTCGTCTGTAACGCCTCCTCTTCTTCCTCGGTATAGGTGCGCCGCGCGCGGTTCTGTACCACCAGCACGCCGAGCGTGTTGCCGGCGCGCAGCACCGGCACGCCGAGGAAGGAGTGGTAGATCTCTTCGCCCGTCTCCACCCGATAGGAGAAGGCGGGATGGTTCTGCGCTTCCGACAGGTTGATCGGGTTCGCCTCGCTCGCGACCAGGCCGACGAGGCCTTCGTCCGAGCGCAGCACGGTCTGGTGCACAGCCGCCTTGTTGAGACCTTCGGTGGCGTAGAGCTCGAGCGTGCCGTCCACGCGCAGCACGTAGACCGAGCAGACCTCGGCCACCATGTTGGCGGCGATCAGCACCACGATCTTGTCCAGGCGTTCCTGCGCGCTGACCTGCTCCGCCATGACTTCGCGGAGCCGGCGCAACAGCACGCGCGGACCGCCGAGTGCGCCACGCATGACGTGATCCTCGGATCAGCCCATCCGGCCGAGGGTGTCAGCCCCGGCTCGACCAAGTCAGGAAATAGTATCCGCCGGGCCCGGGCGCCCGCGGCGGCTACAATCCATCACGCCGTATAGCGAATGCCGCGTGGCCCGGGCAAGCCAAAGCGTCCGACTGGGTCATCTACCAGGCATAGCTGGCGGAAATCCGGCCGCAGGCGGTGCGGAATTGGTCGCTGTCGACGAGGGCGGCGTAGACCTCGCGTAGGCGCGGGGCGGGGGGCAGCCGCAGCTCTTCCCTCGACAACGTTGCATCCGGCCCGAACAGTCGCTCGATTGCGCCCGCGATTGCATCCGCGCCGGCCGGTCCTTCGAGCGCAGCCGAGGCAATGTCCGCGGTGAGGAGCTCAACGAGCGCCTCGCGCCCGACGAGCGGTAGGCGCGTCATGGCGCTGCCCGCCAACAGGCTCGCCAGCCGGTGATCGGGATGCGCGGCATCCACAAGCGCCGGCTTGACGCTGCGGAACTGAAAAGCATCGTCGTCGAAGGAGGCCGGCGCGTTCTCGAAACAGTGCGCAAGTTCGCCCGCCTCCTCGGCGAGGTAATAACGGTTGAGACTGTCGAACCAAACGTAACGGTAGCCGTGTTTTGCGAGAAACGGTTCCCACGCCGCCCAGGCGGGTGCCAGCGTGTAGGGTGCGAGCGCCTCGGCCACCACCACCTTCGGCCGATAATTGTGCCAATCGCCGTTGAGCAGCACGTCCTGCTCCGCGCCCTCCACGTCGACTTTGAGGAAATCGAATACGGGCGGCGCATGCTGTCGGCACAGGTCCTGGAGGGTTGTGACCGGAACGACAATGGCTTGCGAGGACTTTCCGAATTGCGTTTGCGCCGCGCGCGCATGGCTTTCGATCATGGTCGAGAAGCCGTGGAAGTCGTTCACGAGATAAAAGATGGCCTCGCCCACCGTGGCGCCGACGAGAGCCTCGATGTGGCGATCGCGCGGACGAACCGCTCTGCTCAGACGCGCGAGCCATGGATTGGGCTCGACCGTGATGCCGTGCCACCCTTTGAGATAGAACGCGAACGACGTGTTGTCATAGACCGGGTGCCCGGATCCGATGTCGATGTAGAATCCGTCGCTGCCGGCAGCGAAGCAGCGCATGAGGTATAAATCCTCGAAGCGCTGCGCATAGGAGACGGTCGGCCTGGCCATGACTCAAATCCGCGCTGGGCGGCGGCGTGTCCCGGCGGCGTTTGACCGCAGCGGGACGCGAGAGCGTCATTTGTCCAACTCATAGAGGCTGTGCAGCGTGCGCACCGCCAGTTCCGTGTAGTTGGCATCGATCAGCAGCGAAAACTTGATCTCGGAGGTGGTGATGGCGCGGATGTTGATACCCTTCTCCGCCAGCGCTCTGAATGCTTTGGCGGCGACGCCGGCGTGGCTGCGCATGCCGATGCCGATCACCGAGACCTTGGCCACGTCATTTGCGCCGTCGATGCGCTCGTAACCGACCTGACCTTTCGTCTTGATCAGCGCCTCGGTCGCTCGCTCGTAGTCGGAGGCGGGAACGGTGAACGTCACATCGGTTGTCGCGCCGTCGCCGGAGACGTTCTGCACGATCATATCGACGTTGATATTGGCTTCGGCGAGCGGACCGAAGATGGCGGCCGCGACGCCGGGCTTGTCCTGCACGCGGCGGATCGAGATCTGCGCCTCGTCCTTCGAGAAGGCGATCCCAGTGACGACTTGTTGTTCCACGATCTCCTCCTCGCCGCAGATAAGCGTTCCGGGCGGCGTTCCGTGCGGATCGATATCCTCCGGCTTCTCGAAGCTCGAACGCACGAAGATGCGCACATTATGCACCATTCCAAGCTCGACCGAGCGTACCTGCAAGACCTTGGCGCCGAGCGAAGCCAGTTCCAACATTTCCTCGTAGGCGACGCGCTCCAGGCGCTGCGCGCGCGGCACCACGCGCGGATCGCTGGTGTAGACCCCCTCGACGTCGGTGTAGATGTCGCAGCGCTCCGCTGCGATGGCGGCCGCGATCGCGACCGCGGAGGTATCCGATCCGCCCCGCCCCAGGGTGGTGATGCGGCCCGTCTCCTTGTGCATGCCCTGGAAGCCGGCGAGCACCGCTACCTCGTGACGCTCCTTGAAGCGTTTGACGAGCTCGGCGCCGTTGACATCGAGGACGCGCGCAGCGGCATGCGCGTTGGAGGTCAGAATCGGCAGCTGCCAGCCCTGCCACGAGCGGGCATTGACGCCCATTCCCTCCAGCACGATGGCCAACAGACCGGCGGTTACCTGCTCGCCCGAGGACACCACGGCGTCGTATTCGCGGGCGTCGTGCAGCGCCGCGGCCTCGCGGCACCAGCTCACGAGCCGATCAGTGGCGCCGGCCATGGCCGAGACGACGACCGCCACCTCGTGTCCGGCGTCGACCTCGCGCTTGACGTGTCGCGCGACGTTGCGGATGCGCTCGATGTCGGCAACCGAGGTGCCGCCAAATTTCATTACCAGGCGGGCCATGGCGGGCTTGCGGGGTTCTCCGGCATGATTTGAGGTGCGCGATCCGCTTTACGGCAAGCCCTCGCGCGAAAAGGCGCGTATACATACCGGCGAGGCCGCATGGCCGCAACCGCGGTCTGGAGAGGTCGATGGCGGGCAGGACGAAACCCGGACGCGAGTCGACCGTCGACGCAACGGAGGTCGCGCGCTTTTCGGCGCTCGCCGCCGAGTGGTGGGATGCGCGCGGCAAGATGGCCGTGCTGCACAGGCTCAACCCGGTGCGGCTTGGCTTCATCAAGGAGGCTGCGTGCCGGCACTTCAGCCGCAACGACAAGCAACTCGACGCGCTGACGGGCCTGCGCTTGCTCGACATCGGCTGCGGCGGCGGCATTCTGAGCGAGCCTTTGGCGCGCCTGCGCGCCGAGGTCGTGGGCGCCGATCCCTCGCAAGCCAATATCGAGGCGGCGAAGCTGCATGCGGGCGAGGCGGGTGTCGCGATAGACTACCGCGTGACCACGGCGGAAGCGCTTGCGGACGCGGGCGAGCGCTTCGACATCGTGCTCGCCATGGAGGTGGTCGAGCACGTCGCGGATCTGAGCCTCTTCGTCAGACGTTGCGCCGAGATGGTGAAGCCCGGCGGGCTCATGATCGCGGCGACGCTGAACCGCACGTTCAAGAGCTTTGCTCTCGCGATCGTCGGCGCCGAATACGTGCTGCGATGGCTGCCACGCGGCACCCATCAGTGGGATAAATTCGTCACGCCAAACGAGCTCGAGGCGACGTTGGAGCGGCACGGGCTGCGCGTCATCGACGACACCGGCGTGATCTACGATCTTTTGGCCGACCGCTGGCGGCTCTCGAGCGACATGGACGTGAACTATATGGTGGTCGCGGAACGCGCGCCCTCCTAACATTGCTTCTCATATTCTCGGCGCAAGGATCGATGGTGGACGACGAGAGGGGCAGCATCATCGGGTGGAGCGAGGGCGGCGCTGCTCGGGCAGTCCCATAGATTCCGATGCTCGATTCTTCGTGGCTCTGGATCGTCTTTACCGTCATTGCCGCTGCCGCGCAGACCGTGCGCAACGCCACGCAACGCGAGCTCACCGCCAAGCTCGGCACCGTGGGCGCTACCCATGTGCGTTTCCTGTTCGGATTTCCTTTCGCTTTTGTCTTCCTCGCCGCCGTGATGATCGCGCTCGGGCAAGGACCGCCGCGGCCGCCGCTGGTCTTTTGGCCCTGGGTGATCCTTGGGGCGCTGGCGCAGGTCGCCGCCACTGCGCTGATGCTGGCCGCCATGAACGATCGCTCCTTCGTGGTGGTCTATGCCTATATCAAGACCGAGCCGGTGCAGGTCGCGTTGTTCGGCCTCGTCTTTCTGGGTGACGTGGTGACGCCCGGGATGGCGGCCGCGATCCTGATCGCGACCGCCGGCGTCGTCATCATGGCGTTCAAGCCGGGCACGTCGTCGGACTCCAAGGCGACGTTGCTCGGCCTTGCCGCCGGCGCGATGTTTGCGCTCTCAGCGGTGGGCTTTCGCGGCGCGATCCTGCGCCTGGGCGGGTCCAGCTATGTCATGGCGGCGACCGTGACGGTGGTGGTCGGTCTTCTGCTGCAATCGGTGCTGCTGTCGCTTTATTTAAGGCTGCGCAATCCGGACGTGCTCGCCGCGATCGTGCGTGCTTGGCGGCCGTCGCTGTTCGCGGGCTTCATGGGCGCGCTCGCCTCCCAATTCTGGTTCCTCGCCTTGGCGCTCGCCACCGCCGCCAGCGTGCGCACGCTGGCGCTCGTCGAGGTGCTGTTCGCGCAAGCGATCTCGCGCTTCGTGTTCAAGCAGGCGACGACCCCCCGCGAAGCCGTCGGCATCGTGCTGATCGTGATTGGGGTTGTACTGCTGCTGCTGTGGGCGCAATGACCGCGGGTTCTGAACCCGGCGCAGACTCGGCGCCTGCTGTCTTGCGGCCGCGCAGCTCTAGTTGCGCTCGTCGGGCAGCACGGGCAGCGGATGAAACTCGATCCCTTCCTCGTGCAGCTCTTTGGCCTGATCGGGAGTGGCCTCACCGTAGATCGAGCGGTGCTCGATCTCGCCGTAGTGCATCTTGCGCGCCTCTTGCGGAAATTTCTGCCCGACATAGTCGGCGTTCTTCGTGAGGTGGTCGCGCAGCTCCTTCAACTTCTTGCGAAACTCGCGCTCCTGCGGGGACACGATGGCGACCGGAGAAGGCGCCTCGGGCGACCGCGCAGGGGAGGGCGGCCGCTCCGGCAACGGCGCATCGCCGCGCTTTTTCACTCCCGACAGCCGCGGCGCCATGATCGTCTTTTCGACCTTGACGGAGTTGCAAAGCGGGCAAGCGACGAGCCCCGCCTTGGCCTGCTTGTCGTAGGCTGCCGAGTTCTGGAACCAACTGTCGAATGCGTGCCCGTTGTCGCACGCCAGGGCGTAACGGATCATGCCGGACCTCGCACTGCGTGCAGGTGGGCGGGCTCCGCCATCGGTTCGATGATCTCGAACCGGCGACCGTGCTGGAGCGAGGGGATTTTCGCGCGCGCGGACGTCACCTCGGCGGGATCGATCACCGCCAGAATCACTCCCGGCTCGGTGTCGCCTTCAGCCAGAATGCGGCCCCAAGGATCGACGATGAGGGAATGGCCGAAGGTCTCGCGACCGTTCTCGTGCTTGCCGCCCTGCGCGGCCGCCAGCACGAAGGCGCCGTTCTCGATCGCGCGGGCGCGATTAAGCACATGCCAATGTGCTTCGCCGGTTTGCTTGGTGAAGGCCGAGGGGATGGCGAGAAACGAGCATCCGGCCTCGGCGAGCGCACGATAGAGCGAGGGGAAGCGCAGATCGTAGCAGACCGTGAGTCCGAGCCGTCCCCACGGCAAGTCGGCGGCGACGCCGATTTCGCCTGGTCGGTAATTGCGCGATTCGCGGTAACTCTCGCCGCCGCTGAGTTCCACGTCGAACATGTGGATCTTGTCGTAGCGCGCGATGATGTCGCCTTTGCGATCGATGAGGAAGGAGCGGTTCGCCGCCCTTTCGGGTAACAGCTTGATAGCCAGCGAGCCGACATGGAGGAAGATGCCGAGCTTGCGTGCAAGCTCGCGAAAGGCGGCGAGCGTAGCATCCTTTTCCTCGGGCGCGATCGCCGCGAACAGACGCTCGCGGTTGACCTCCAAGATGTTGGTCATCTCGGGCGTGAGCACGTAGTCGGCGCCGGCGCGCTTGGCCTCCTCGACCAGCCGCACCGCCGCATCGAGATTAGATTGCGGCGACAGGCCCGAACGCATCTGCACGAGACCCGCGGTGAAGGTCGCAGCCTTGCCTGTGCTCATGCCAAGGGCCTCTTGCCGTTGCCCGCGGGCGCATCGCCCCGGCCCAGCAGCGGATCAAGCTTGCCCGCCCGCTCCAGGGCGGAAAGATCATCATAGCCGCCCACATGGGTCGAACCGATGAAAATCTGCGGCACGGTCATGCGTCCATTCGCGCGCGCCACCATCTCGCTTCGGCCCTTCGGATCTCCGCTCACGTCGATCTCCGTGAACTCGACGCCCTTGCGCGTCAACAACTGCTTGGCGGCAATGCAATAGGGGCAATAGCGGGTCGTGTAAATTGCGATTTCGGGCATGATGAATCGTTAAGTCTTACGATTTCTTATATGGGAGGGCGCTTGCCCGCCACAACCCGGGCGAATACCAGGACGTCCACTGATGCCGCGCCCGCGCGCAGCAATGCCCGCGAACAGGCGTCGACGGTCGCGCCTGAGGTGAGCACGTCGTCGACCAGCACGAGTTTTCGCCCTGCTACCTCGGCTTTGCCATAAGCCGGCACGCGAAAGGCGCCCTGGACGTTGTGGGCGCGTTCGGACTTGTCGAGACCGACCTGCTGGGGCGTCGCCTTGACGCGTTTGAGCGCCCCGTGCGCGACCATCCGGCCGCTCGCCTTGGCGATGATCTCGGCCAGCAGTGCCGATTGGTTGAACCGACGCGTCCATTGTCGGCGCCAGTGCAGCGGTACTGGAACGATGGCGTCGCTGTCAGCAAGCAGCTCGCGGCCGGCACGCGCCATCCAGCGTCCCATGGTCGGGGCAAGGTCGAGCCGGTCCCCGTATTTCAAGGCATGGACGAGCTTGCGCGCGATATCGTCGTAATGTACCGCCGCGCGGGCGCGGTTGTAGGCTGGCGGATCGGCGATCGCTTCCATCGACAAGAGGCCTGGCCCGCCATCGAAGGGGAACGGAATGCCGAGCCGCTCGCAATAGGGCGGCGCGATGAAGGAGAGCTTGGACCAGCAAGCCGGACACAGACCGGCACCGTGGACCGGCGCGCGACAGGTCGGGCAAAGCTGCGGCAGCGCGACGTCAACCACGAGCCCGAAGCTCGCGCGCAAGGCGCTACTCAGTCGGGCAAAGCGCTTGGCCGGGACGGTCTCCTCCTGCATGGAGGGTACGCTAACCCCGCAAGTTGCGAACCTCAACGGCGCAGCGCGCGATGGCCCCGCAGCTGGCGCACGCCGACGTCGTCTGTGCGCTCCCAGCGTGGTAATGAAAGCGATGGTTTCCCCACTCCCACTCGTCTTCGACCGTCGCCGCCAACGCGCCTATCGGCGCCGCGCGGCGAGGCTGGGGCCATCGACCTTTCTGATCGAGCGCGTGGCGGAGGATCTGTCCGATCGCCTGGCCGCGGTGCTCCGCCGCTTCGAGTACGCGCTCGATCTCGGCACGCCCACCGATGCCGTGCGCCGGTTGCTCGCGGCAAGCGGAAAGGTCGCCGCCATCATCGCCGCCGACGCCCTGGCCGGCGACCCCGCGGTCTCACGCCACTGGGCGCGGGAAACGGTCGCGACGGCGGAACGAGCGCGCGGGCAGGAGCGAACGAGCGGGCGAACACTTGACGCGCAGCTTCTCGTCGCGGCCGATGAGGAGGCACTGCCCTTCCGCGACGCCTCGCTCGATCTCGTGGTGTCGGCGCTTGCGCTCCAATTCGTCAACGATCTGCCGGGCACGCTCATCCAGATCCGCCGCGCGCTCAAGCCGGACGGGCTATTGCTCGCGGCGCTCGCCGGCGGCGATACGCTGACCGAGTTGCGCCAAGCCTTCGCAGCCGCCGAGGCCGAGATCGAGGACGGCATCTCGCCGCGTGTCGTTCCGTTCTCGGACGTGCGCGATATGGGTGCGCTGCTTCAGCGCGCGGGCTTCGCGCTGCCGGTGACCGACATCGATCGGGTCACGGCGCGCTACGCGTCGCCGATCTCGCTCATGCACGATCTGCGCCGCATGGGAGCGACCAATTCGCTGTTCGAGCGGAGCCGGCGCCCGCTCAGGCGCGCGACGTTGACGCGGATGATGGAGATCTACGCCGAGCGTTTTGCCGATCGCGATGGCCGCATCCGGGCGACGTTCGAGATCGTCTGGTTGTCCGGCTGGGCGCCCCACGAGAGCCAGCAAAAACCGCTCGCCCCGGGTTCGGCGCGCCAGCGGCTGGCCGATGTGCTCGGGACGACAGAGATCCGGCTGCCGCGCACCGGCGACGGACAGCAGTGATCTCGCGACAGTCGGCAGCCTCTGATCCTGGCTCTCCTGGTCCCTGGATCGGTCACAACAGCGTCATCAAATGCGACACCAGCGGCTCGTCGGCGGGCGGCATCGGGTAGTCGCGCAAGCGGTTCGGGCGCACCCATGCCAGCTCCTGGCCTTCCAGCGCCGTCACCGTCCCCTGCCAACGCCGGCAGACGTAGAGCGGCATCAGAAGATGGAAATCCGGATAGCTGTGGCTCGCGAAGGCGAGCGGCGCGAGGCATGCTTCGTCGACGACGATCCCCAACTCTTCCTTGAGCTCCCGCATCAAGGTGTCCTCGGGCCGCTCGCCCGCCTCGATCTTGCCGCCGGGAAATTCCCACAAGCCGGCCATCGGCCTGCCGGCCGGCCGCTGCGCGATCAACACGCGGCCGTCCGTGTCCACGAGGGCGCAAGCGGCGACGAGGACGAGTTTGACGCTCACGAGGTTGCGGACCGCCGATGGAGAGCCCGGGGGTTCAAGGACGTTCGACGCGATGAACGATGCCGGTTCCACAGCGCTAGTGAATGCCGGCTTGCAGCGAACGACATCGTGCGCCAATCGCGTCAGGAACGATAGTCGCCGTTGATGGCCACGTATTCCTTGGTGAGGTCGCAGGTCAGCACCCGGTCGCGGCCGCGACCGAGCCCGAGCGCGACCTTGAGCGTGATCTCGGGCTTCTTCATCGTCGCCGAGACGGCGGCCTCGTCATAGGAGGGGTCGCGCTCGCCCCTGTGGGCGACGCGGATGCCGCCGAACCAGATCGAGAGCCGGTCGCGGTCGGCGCGTTCGCCCGCTTTGCCGACCGCCATCACCACGCGGCCCCAGTTGGCGTCCTCGCCGGCGATTGCGGTCTTGACGAGGGGCGAATTGGCAATCGAGAGCGCGATTTTGCGCGCCGAGGATTTCGACACCGCGCCCTCGACGATGATTTCGACCAGCTTGCGCGCGCCCTCGCCGTCGCGGGCGACCTGCTCGGCGAGATTGGCGAGGACGGCGTCGAACGCCTTACGTAGCGCCGGCAGCCGCGGGTCGGACACGGTCGCGATCTTCGACACCCCGCGCGCGGCGGCGGCGCCGGTCGCAAACGCCAGCAGCGTATCCGAGGTCGAGGTGTCGCCGTCGATAGTCACCGCGTTGAAGCTATCGGCGACGCCCTGCTTGAGCAGGCTTTGCAAGACGCGCGGCGAGATCGGCGCGTCGGTGAAGACGAAGGACAGCAAGGTCGCCATGTCGGGCGCGATCATGCCGGCGCCCTTAGCGATGCCGCAGACGGTGATCGGCACCGCGCCGAACCGCGCCATGGCCGCGGCCCCTTTGGGGAAGGTATCTGTGGTCATGATGGCCTCGGCCGCCGTCTGCCAGGCGCCTGGCGCCGCGCCCGCGACTAGTTGATCCATGACGGCCCCGAACTTGGTCGCGTCGAGTGGCTCGCCGATCACGCCGGTGGAGGCCAGAAACACATCCGACGGTTTGCAGCCGGCGGCTCTAGCGGCGATGTCCGCGGTGAGCCTGGTCGCCGCGCGGCCGGATTTGCCGGTAAAGGCATTGGCGTTGCCGGAATTGACCACGAGCGCGCGCGCCGCGCCGCCCTTAAGATGCGCGCGGCACCAATCGACCGGGGCGGACGGACATTTCGACCGTGTGAAGACGCCAGCCACGCTCGTGCCCTGCTCGAACAGCGCCAACAGCACGTCGGTGCGTCCACCATAGCGGATGCCGGCGGCGGCGGTTGCAAGTTTGACCCCCGCCACCGGCGGCATATCGGGAAAGCGGGCGGGCGCGAGCGGGGAGATGGCTGCTGCCATGGCATCGTTTCTTTGTCATGGCCGGAGCGGACCGCGCAGCGATACCGAATCCGGTCGATGTGATCGTCGTTCCCGTGGGCGGCATCCGCCACGACCGGCTTTGGAATATGGGTCCCGCTCGCGCCGGAACGACAGCAGTAGTAGTGAGGAGAATTCCGAAAAGCAGAACCGCGCCCGTCAGTTTTTCCCCTGCTCGGCCGAATTGTCGAACCGCTCGACCTTGGCGCTCTGGCGCAGCTTGGCGATGAAGTCGGACTGCGCCTTGCGCGCCAAATAGGCCTCGATCTGGTCCTTCACCTTTTCGAATTCCGGCGGCTGCTTGATGCGCTTGTCCTCGACCTTGATGACATGCCAGCCGAATTGCGTCTTCACCGGATTGGAAAGCTGTCCGGGATACATCTTGAAGGCGACATCGGCAAATTCAGGCACCATCTGATCTTTGGTGAAGTAGCCGAGATCGCCGCCCTCGGCGGCTCCGGGATCCTTTGATTTTTCCTTCGCCAGCTTTGCGAAATCGGCGCCGCCCTTGAGCTGTTCGAGAATGGCCTTCGCTTCATCTTCGCCTTCGACCAGGATGTGGCGCGCGCGCACCTCTTCCTGCCCGCTCATGGATTTCACCGCCTCATCGTAGGTCTGTTTCAAGGCTTCGTCGGTGAGCGCGTTTTTGGCTTCTTGCTGCAGCTCGTATCCCATCAACAACTTGCTGCGCAGGAATGCCAGTCGCCGCTTGAAATCAGGATTGTCGGCGAGGTTCTTCTTGTCCGCAGCTTGCGTGACCATGATGATATCGGCGAGATAGGAAATCAGATGCTCACGCTTGGCCTCGGGCGACGTCGCCTGCATATCGGCGCCCACATCCTCTTCGGCGAGCGCGAGATCGCTCTGCTTGATGTCGACGCCGTTGACGCGGGCGATGACCGGATCGGATGTGGAGACTGGCGCCTCCGACGATGAGTTCTTCGAACAGCCCGAGGCGGCCGGCAAGACGAACAGCAGCGCCGCGATAGTGGCGAACGCGATTGGCCGCTGGCGCGGCGCGGAACGGGACAGCATGTTGAGGGAGGTCATGGCGTGGTCCTGGATCGGGCGGCCGTGGGAGGCGCGCCGGACAGTTAGGTAAATCGGCCCCGCATGGCAATCGCTTAGAGGCTGATTTTGACGAGAACGTGAGCGCTTGGCGGCCGATTGACAAGGGTGTGACCCCCTCCTATCTCTCCACAAACCCGGCCGACCCCGGCCGCAAGCCGCCGCCGCTGCATGAAAGATGTTCGAAAAGTGCGGCATTTTCCGCGTTCCACGACCATGAGTGATCGCGCAGGCGTGGTCGCGACAAAAATCGCCTTTTGCCACGGCGTTTCTCCCATCGGATTTGGTAAGGTGCGGACAGTTCCGCGATAGGACGCGAAGGGCTTACTGCATGATCGGCGTCATTGCCCGCAAGCTGTTTGGTTCCTCGAACGAGCGGCGGATCAAGTCTTACCTTCCAAGGGTTGCAGCGATCAACGCGCTGGAGAAGGAGCTCGAGGCGCTCTCGGATGAGGCGTTGCGGGCGCGCACAGACGAGTTCAAGCAGCAGGTGGGGGCTGGAACGAGCCTCGACGACATTCTGGTTGCAGCCTTCGCCACCTGCCGCGAGGCGGCCAAGCGCACGCTCGGTCAAAGGCATTTCGACGTACAGCTCATCGGCGGCATGATCCTGCACGAGGGACGGATCTCGGAGATGAAGACCGGCGAAGGCAAGACGCTGGTCGCGACGCTGCCGGTCTATCTCAATGCGCTCGCGGGGCGCGGCGTGCATGTGGTGACCGTGAACGACTACCTGGCAAAGCGCGACGCCGAGTGGATGGGGCAGATCTACAATTTCCTCGGGCTCAAGGTCGGCGTCATCGTCCACGGCCTGGACGACGAGCAACGCAAGCAGGCTTACGACGCCGACGTCACCTACGGCACCAACAACGAGCTCGGCTTCGATTATCTGCGCGACAACATGAAGTATCGGCTCGAGGACATGGTCCAGCGCGGGCACATTTACGCCATCGTGGACGAGGTCGACTCGATCCTGATCGATGAAGCGCGTACCCCGCTGATCATCTCGGGTCCGTTGGACGACCGCTCGGAGTTCTACAACACCATCGACGCCTATATCCCGAAGCTCGAGAAAGCGGACTACGAGGTCGACGAGAAACAGCGCACAGTGACGCTGACCGAGGTCGGCATGGAGAAGATGGAGCAGATGCTGCGCGGCGACGATCTGCTCAAGGGGCAATCGCTCTATGATGTGGAGAACGTCTCGACCGTGCACCACGTGAACCAGGCCTTGAAGGCGCACAAGCTGTTCCACCGCGACAAGGACTACATCGTGCGCAACGGCGAGGTGGTGATCATCGACGAGTTCACCGGGCGCATGATGCCGGGGCGGCGCTATTCGGAGGGTCTGCACCAGGCCCTGGAGGCCAAGGAGCGCCAGCCGATCCAGCCGGAGAACCAGACGCTCGCCTCGATCACGTTCCAGAACTACTTTCGCATGTACGAGAAGCTCGCGGGCATGACCGGCACCGCCATGACCGAGGCCGACGAGTTCATCGACATCTATAATCTGGAAGTGATCGAAGTGCCGACCAATATGCCGATGGTGCGGGTCGACGATGACGACGAGGTCTATCGCACGGCGGCGGAAAAGTACCGCTCGATCCTTGCCCTGATCGACGACTGCAAGGCGCGCGGCCAGCCGGTGCTGGTAGGCACCACGTCGATCGAGAAGTCCGAGCAATTGGCCGAGATGCTGCGCAAGCGGGGTTGGGAACAGCACGATTTCTCCGATCCCGATGCGTTCGCCGCGCTCTATTCGGGCGACGACGGGGCTTCCAAGGCCAAGGTGTTCGCCATCCTCAACGCCCGCTATCACGAACAGGAGGCCTACATCATCGGCCAAGCGGGGGTGCCCGGAGCGATCACCATCGCAACCAACATGGCCGGGCGCGGCACCGACATCCAGCTTGGCGGCAATGCCGACATGCGTATCCGCCAGGAGCTCAAGGACATCGGCCCGGAGACCGAGGAGCATGCGCGGCGGGCGGCGGACATCCGCGCCCAGGTGGCCCGGCTCAAGGACAAGGCGCTTGCCGCCGGCGGGCTTTACGTGCTCGGCACCGAGCGGCACGAGAGCCGGCGCATCGACAACCAACTCCGCGGCCGCTCCGGACGGCAGGGCGACCCCGGCCATTCCAAGTTCTTCCTGTCCTTGGAAGACGATCTCATGCGCATCTTCGGGACCGACAAACTCGACACCATGCTGCAGCGGTTGGGTCTCAAGGAGAACGAGGCGATCGTGCATTCCTGGATCAACAAGGCGTTGGAGAAGGCACAGCAGAAGGTGGAGGCGCGCAACTTCGACATCCGCAAGAACCTGCTCAAGTTCGACAACGTGATGAACGACCAACGGAAGGTCATCTTCGACCAGCGGATCGAGTGGATGCGGGACGAGGAGGTCAATGAGATCGTGGCCGACATGCGCCACGCCGCGGTCGATGACCTCGTCGCCAAGCACGTCCCCGAAAATGCCTATCCCGAACAGTGGGATACCAAGGGGCTGCGGGAGGAGCTCAAGCGCATCCTCGACCTCGACTTGCCGGTCGACGAATGGGCCAAGGAAGAGGGCATCGCCGACGAGGAGCTGCTCTCCCGCATCGAGCGGCGCGCGGACGAGCACATGGCTGCGAAGGTCGCGCAATGGGGCGCCGACGTGATGCGCTACGTCGAGAAGTCGATCCTGCTGCAGACGCTCGACCACCTGTGGCGCGAGCACCTGGTCATGCTCGAACATCTGCGCCAAGTGATCGGGCTGCGCGGCTATGGCCAGCGCGATCCGCTCAACGAATACAAGGCGGAATCGTTCAACCTGTTCGAGGCCATGAGCGCTCATCTACGCGAAGCGGTCACTTCGCAGCTGATGCGGGTCGAGATCAGGGCGGCACCGCCGCCGGAAGAGTCGGCGAGCCTGCCTTACATGGAGGCGCACAAAATCGACCCTTCGACCGGCGAGGACGAGCTCGCCCTTGCACGCGCCGGGGCGGAGACTCTCGCGCGCCACGGGATCACCGCCAGCGCAGCCGCGCCTGAGCGCAACCCTAACGATCCTTCAAGCTGGGGCAAGGTTGGCCGCAACGAGGCCTGTCCCTGCGGCTCGGGCAAGAAATACAAGCACTGCCACGGGCGGTTCGCTTAGGCAGACGCAGCGATTGGTCCGTTGCGCGCCCGGCCGTCAGTTCCAGGCGCCGAAGCGATTGTCGAAGCCGCCGGAGGGCACGGTCGGCGCGGCACCGTTGAGCGCGCCTGGAGCGCTGTCCGCATTTTTCTCCGGCTCGGCGTCCTGTTTCGACGAAGAGGGCTTGGTCGCGGCTGCGTTTGCGGTTTTGGTCTCTGCCGATGATGGCGCGGACTTGGGCCGGGATGCGCTGGCGGCGCTCTGCCCGGTCTTCGCCGCGGAGGCGACGGGCTTCGATTTCGACGCGGAAGCCTCGGCGGGCTGAGTCGCGTGCGGGTCCTCGGCCTTGGAGCCGAACAGATTGCTGAACAAGCTGCCGACTCCGCTCGAACTCCCGGGCACCGCTGAGGCGACCTGCACCGACGAACGCGGCGCGTAAGTGGACTTTGACTCGGCAGAAGCAAGGCTCACCGCGCTCGCGAACGTTGTCTCGGTG
>JAFAHL010000749.1 GCA_019237215.1 Hyphomicrobiales bacterium
AAGCTCGACATCCTGCGGCGCGCCGACGACGTCTATATCGAGGAGATCCGCCGCGCCGGGCTCTACGACGACATCTGGCAGGCGTTCGCCGTGCTGCTGCCGGTGCGCACCGTCGGCGTCATGGGCGACTATCGCACCTACGATTACGTGGTGGGCCTGCGCGCGGTGACGTCGAGCGACGGCATGACCGCCGACTTCTATCCCTTCGACATGAAGTTCATCGCCCACGTGGCGACGCGCATCGTCAACGAGGTCAAGGGCGTCAACCGCGTGGTCTACGACGTGACGTCGAAGCCGCCGGGCACGATCGAGTGGGAATGAGGGGTGTGGGACGACAAGCGTTCAGAGGTTCAACATGCCGGATAAACCAACCATCGTCTTTGCACATGGCCTTTGGGCCGATGGGTCATGTTACAACAAGGTCATTCCGCTGCTCTTGGCCGATGGCTTCCGGGTGATCTCGACGCAAAACCATCTCAACACCGTTGCTGACGACGCGGCCGCAGTACGGACATCGTTCGCTCGCGCCAGCGGTCCTGTTGTACTCGTCGGTCATTCGTATGGTGGCACCGTCATCACGGCAGCCGGCACCGACAAGCGTGTGGCAGCGCTCGTTTATATATGCGCCTTTGCACCGGAGGACGGCGACACAACGCTTGTCGACCAAAACAAGTACCCGGCCACACCTATTTTCCAACATATCGAAGTGGTGGATGGGCGCATATGGCTTCGTCCATCCGGCGTTCCCGAATTTGCAGGAGACCTGTCCGAGGCGGAACAGCAACTCGTTTGGGCTACGCAAATGGCACCATTGACTGATCTTTTTGGTCAGCCCGTTCCGGGTGCCGCGTGGAAGCTTAAGCCGACATCCTATATTGTTGGATCTGATGATCGGACCATACAACCTGAACTGCAGCGATTCCTGGCGAAGCGTATGAATGCCAAGGTTACAGAAGTAGCATCAAGCCATGTGCCGATGCTTTCCCAGCCTCGGCGAGTATACGAAGTTATCCGCGATGCGGCGGTCAACGTCCAGCGATAGCCCCGCATCATAGGTTTCGTTTGCCGGTCGTCTTCTCAAGCCACTCGGCCTTCTGATCGAGCGCAAGTAAGTCGGGAAAGCGCAGCCAATGAACACCACTGTCCTCGTCGGCGGCGCCACCGGCAGCATCGCAAGTTTCTGTTGGAGAACGGCTCCCGGTGCGCGCCCGCCGGCTTCAAGTTCAAGGCACCGAAATCCTTATCGGTGAGCTGATGCAAATCCTCGGACCATAGACCTCGTGTTCCGAGACTCCGTACTACGGCCGATGCGTCGCAAGAGCAACGCGTTACTCTGCGCCAACATAATCGAGTGGGAGTGAGGATGGCCAAGGCGGTCACCATCTACGGCATCAAGAATTGCGACACGATGAAGAAGGCGCGCGCCTGGCTCGACAAGCGCGGCGTCACTTACGAATTCCACGACTACAAGCGTGCAGGGATCGAGCGCAGCATGCTCGAAGGCTGGGCGCGCCAAGCGGGCTGGGAGGCGCTCATCAATCGCGCCGGCCGCACGTTCCGCGCGTTGCCGGAGAAGGACCAGGTCGGTCTCACCGAGAAGAAGGCGATTGCGCTGATGGCCGCGCAGCCGTCGATGATCAGGCGGCCGGTGCTCGACGTCGGCGGCAAGCTGCACGTGGGCTTCAAGCCGGAGCAGTACGAGAAGGAATTCGCCGCGCGGCGCTGACGTCGTTGCGCTGTGCGCTCCGTGCGTCGCCGTCGGTACGCAGACGATGGACTTCAGTCCCAGCGGTTGGCGTTCTTGGGGAAACCGGGACGCTGCAGCCCTACGATGCAAAACCGTTGACCGGTAGGCGCCTGCATCACGACCCAGCGCTCCAGGCGGTCCACCACCTGGGCGCCGAGCTTCTCCAGGCGCGCCACTTCTGCCGCAATGTCGTCAGTCTCGATGTCGATGTGGACGCGGCTTTCGTGACTCACGCGCTGGATCTGCACGATGGGCTCGTCCGGTGGCGTCGCAAGCATGCGGTAGTTGCCGCGGCTGCCCGGATGCTTGAGATCCACCGGGCGGCCCAGCGCCTCGCCCCAGAAGCGAGCCGCCGCGTCGACATCGGACGTCCTGCAGTCGATCAGCACGGCGCATAAACGGGAATGGTGCATAAGAGGGCCTCTTAACGGCTTGGCGTGTCGGTCTTTGACCGCGTGCGGAGAGATTTGAGATGAAAAATCAGCGCGCTACCATGACCCAAAATCATTGAGTAGGAGTAAGCGCCAGCCTTACGGCGCGCGTTGAGGAGTTCGTGGGCGACGGCTCGTCCGGACAGGCCCCGAAGCCGCATTCCATGAGTGTCGAAACCACATTCAGTGCGGTGAGCGCGATCACCAACCACACCGGCGGCGCCCAAACGCCGCCCGGTTATGCTCGCGCGTTGTCCCGCCTTGCATTCGAACCCATTTAAGGGTCTCCAGTCATCGACAAGGACGGCAAACCATGAAGATCGTCGTCATTGGCGGTACCGGCCTGATCGGCTCGAAGGCCGTCGCCATTTTGCGTCAGGGCGGCCACGAGGTCGTCGCCGCCTCGCCCAAAAGCGGCATCAACACCATCACCGGCGAGGGGCTCAAGGCGGCCATGGCCGGCGCGCAGGTGGTGATCGACCTCGCCAACTCGCCCTCATTTGAAGACAAGGCGGTGCTGGAATTCTTCGAGACGTCCGGCCGCAACCTTCTCGCGGCGGAGGCCACGGCGGGTGTGCGCCACCATGTGGCGCTATCTATCGTCGGAACCGACCGCACGCCCGAGAATGGCTACTTCCGCGCCAAGGTCGCCCAAGAGAAACTGATCGTGGCCTCAGGCATCCCCTACACCATCATCCGCTCGACCCAGTTCATGGAATTCCTCCGCGGCATCGCCGATTCAAGTGCGGACGGGAACGTCGTCAGGCTTTCGCCCGGCCTGTTCCAGCCCATCGCGGCGGACGACGTTGCTGCCATCGTCGCCGATGTGGCGCTCGCGGCGCCGCGAAACGGCATCGTCGAGATCGCCGGCTCCGAACGAGCGCCGTTCAACGAAATCGTCGCCCGCTATCTCAAAGCGGTCGGCGACCCGCGCGAGGTCGTGCGTGACCCCGAGGCCCGATACTGGGGCGGCCGGGTCGAGGAGCGCTCGCTCGTGCCGTTGGGCGAGGCGCGCCTCGGCCGCATCCGTTTCGACGAATGGCTCCGCCGCTTGCAGGCAGCAGCCTGATCCCGCATCCGCCAACAAAGGAAAGGATAGGGACATGAAACGCATCCTCTGTTCGTTGCTTGTCGCGACGCTGCCGTTCGGCAACGTCCTCGCCGATGCGCCGAAGTCGAAGAACGCCAAGGTGACGCTCGTCTACCAGCACGAGCTGCCGAACGTTCCCGGCAAGAGCATCAAGGGCGTGCTCGTCGAATACGGCCCGGGCGGCTACTCGCCCGGCCACACGCATGCCAAATCCGCCTTCATCTACGCGACCGTGCTTGCGGGGGCGATCCGCAGTCAGGTCAACGACGGACCGGTGACGACCTACAAGGCCGGAGAGAGCTTCTCCGAGCTGCCCGGCGACCGCCACGGCGTCAGCGCCAATGCCAGCAAGACGAAGCCGGCCAAGCTCCTCGCGGTGTTCGTGGTGGACACGAACGAGACGGAACTGACGATCCCACTCGGGAACTGAGGTTTGAGACCCCTCGTGCGGAGATAATCGGGTGGGAGTGAGCGCGAGCCTCACGGCGCGCGTTTGAGCAGTTCGTAGGCGAGCGGGTTGTCCGGACAGGCGCCGAAGCCGCATTCCAGCAGCGTCGAAACCACGTTCAGCGCGGTGAGCGCTATCACCGACCAGACGGCAGCGCGCGCGAACGCGCCCGGGGGCAGCGGCTTGCCGTCGTCCCTGAACTGTCCGTCGAACAGCAGCATCGCCGCGAGCGCAATGATGGCAACGGCAAAGCCGAAGAAGGCCCACGTGTAGTAATGGTAGCCGAGCAGCGCCGAGCCGTAGCCTAAATCTCCAGGCATGATGTGCAGCAAGATCTGCCGCGCGGCGAAGGCGGCCCCCGCGATGGCGGTGAACAGCGACACGGCATAGTGGCTGGGACGCGGCCCGAAGCGCAGGTTGAGAATCGGCCCGACCGCCAGCATCGCAAACTGAATGCGCTGGAGCAGGCAGAGCGGACAGGGAAGCTCGTTGAGCAGGAGCTGTGCCCCAAAGGCGATGACAAGAACCAAGGCGACGGCGTAGAGGCCGAGCGCATTGAGGGTCAGGGCGAGCGATCGAGGCATGGGCGCGCTCAGAACGACAGCTTCAGCACGTCGCTGGCGTGGTGCAGATAGGTTGCGATGGAGGCCAAGAGCGTGGCGGCGAACAACGCCAGCGCGAGCGTTCGCGTGCCCCACCAGGCGACGACCATCACGACGGTAACGGCGAGAAACAGCGCGCTGAATTCCATCGTCGTGCTCCAGGTCTATGCTTAGCATTCTAGACAAATCGGCCTAGTTCGCCACCTCCGGCCCGTAGGCGAGCCGCGCTCGACCTATTCAACCCGCGGGACTTGACCCCGGTGGCTTTTCCCGGCGCGCCGGGGACTGTAGGACTTGAGGAACGCGCCCGCTGGCGGGAGCGGGAGGGTATCAATGGACGTCAGTCTCGCCGGCCGCACGGCGGTGATCACCGGCGGAAGCAAGGGGATCGGGCTCGCCATTGCCACGCGGTTTGCAGCTTCGGGCGCCGATGTCGCCATCCTCGCGCGCGGACGCGAAGCGCTCGACCATGCGGTCAAGACCATCGGCGCGAACGGCCGGCGTGTCGTCGGCATCCAGGGCGACGTGGCGCTCGCCGCTGACGTCAAGCGTGCCTACGAGGAAATAATGAAGGCGCTCGGCAAGATCGACATCGTCGTGAACAACGCCGGCACGTCGGCCACCGGCCCGTTCGAAAAGCTGACCGACGAATTCCTGCAACACGACTTGGACCAGAAGCTGTTCGCCGCGATCCGGCTGACGCGGCTGGCGTGGCCGCAGATGAAGGAGCGCCGCTGGGGCCGCATCATCAATGTGCTCAACATCGGCGCCAAGGCGCCGCGCGGCGCCAGCGCGCCGACTTCGATCACCCGCGCTGCCGGCATGGCGCTGACCAAGGTGCTCTCGCACGAAGGCGCGCCGCACAACGTGCTGGTCAATGCGATGCTGGTTGGCTTCATCGAGGCCGATCAGCACGTGCAAGCCGCGAAACGCGCTGGCGTCGCGCTCAACGACTATATGGCTGCGCGCGCCAAGGACATCCCGCTCGGCCGGATCGGGCGAGCCGAGGAATTCGCCAACATGGCCTGCTTCCTCGTGTCGGATCTCGGCTCCTACATCACCGGCACCGCCATCAATATCGATGGCGGGCGTTCGCCGGTGGTGTAGCGACGACGCGCATTAGTTGATCCTCAGATCGAGCGCCTTGATGATCGGCGACCAGCGCGCCAGATCGGCATCGATTTTTGCGCGGAACTGCGCCGGCGTGGTGGGAATCGGCTCCATCAACTGGGTCGCCAGTTTCTCGCGAATCGTCGGCTCGGCAAGGGCGTCAACGACCACGGCGTGAATTTTCGCGATGACCGCATCGGGCGTTTTCGCCGGTGCGATCAGGCCGTTCCAAGCGTCCGCTTCGACATCGATGCCGCTCTCCCTGAGCGTCGGGACCCCGGGCATCAAGATGGAGCGTCGGCCGAGCGAGATCGCCAGAATTTTCACTTGGCCGGAGGCAACGTGCGGCGTCACCGAAATCGCCGGCAGGCAGGCCATCTGCACGTCGTTGCGCAACACCGCGGTCATCGCCTGCGGCGAGCCGGGGTAGGGAACATGGACCAGCGTCGTGCCGCTCTTGAGCGCGAGCGCCTCCATGGCCAGATGCGACAGCGAGCCGTTACCGATCGAACCGTAGTTGTACCTGCCGGGATTCCTCCTGAGCAGATCGACGAGCTCGGCGACCGAATTGACCCCCAGGCTCGTATGCACGACCAGCGCGCTCGGCTGGGTCGTCAGCATGGTGATCAGCGCGAGGTCCTTGGCCGGGTCGTACGGAAGTTTCGCGAACAACAGCGTGTTGATGGCAAGTGGGCCGCCCAGACTGACGCCGATCGTGTAGCCGTCCGGCTCCGCCTTCGCCACCATCTCGGTTCCGGTATTGGCGCTGGCGCCGGGGCGGTTCTCGATCACGAAGGGCTGGCCGAGCTTCTGTTGCATGTGGTCGGCGATCAGCCGCCCGACCATGTCCGGCGTCGAGCCGGGGCCAA
>JAFAHL010000065.1 GCA_019237215.1 Hyphomicrobiales bacterium
CGCGCCGCCGCGCGCGTGTTGCGCTTCGTGCCGCAGGCCGATCTCGCCAATTTCGATCCGATCTGGAACACCCAGTACGTCGTGCGCAACGGTGCCGCGTTGGTGTGGGACATGCTTTACGGCGTCGACGACAAGCTTCAACCGCGGCGCCAGATGGTCGAAAGCGAGGAAGCCTCGTCGGACGGACTCGTTTGGACGTTCCGTTTGCGAGGAGGGCTCAAGTTTCATGATGGCGAGCCCGTGCGCGCGAACGACGTCGTGGCGAGTCTGGCGCGATGGCAAGCGCGCGACAACATGGGTCTGATGACCAAGGAGATCGAGCAAGAACTTGTCGCCGTCGACGATCTCACCTTCCGCTGGGTGCTGAAAAAACCCTATCCGAAGCTCCTGGTCGCGCTCGGCAAGGTCGGAACGCCGTCCTGCTTCATCATGCCGGCGCGGATTGCGGCGACCGATCCGTTCAAACCCATCGGCGACTATATCGGCAGCGGACCGATGCGGTTCGTGCGCAACGAGTGGGTTCCCGGCGCCAAGGCGGTGTTCGAACGGTTCGCCGATTATGCGCCGCGCCAGGAGCCGAATTCTTGGCTCTCCGGCGGCAAGCACATGCTGCTCGAGCGCATCGAGTGGATCGTGATGCCCGACCCCGCCACCGCCTCGGCCGCGCTTCAGAACGGCGAAGTGGATTGGTGGGAAACCCCGATCGCCGACATCGTGCCGGTGCTGAAAAAGAACCGCAACGTCATGGTCGATATTGCCGATCCGCTCGGCAACATCGGCTCATTTCGCATGAACCACTTGCATCCGCCCTTCAACGACGTGCGCGCGCGCCGCGCGATCCTCACGGCGATGAGCCAGGAAGATTACATGCGCGCGGTCGTGGGTGACGACGCCTTATGGAAACCGCTGCCCGGCTTCTTTACGCCGGGCACGCCGCTTTACAGCGAGAACGGCGGCGAAATTCTCAAAGGTCCGCGCCGTCTCGATGCCGCCAAACGATTGCTGGCGGACAGCGGCTATTCGGGTCAGCCGGTCACCTGCGTGGTTGCGCAGGATTTGCAAATCACCAAAGCGCAGGGCGAGGTCACTGCCGACCTGCTCAGGAAGATCGGCGTGAACGTCGATTTCGCCGCCGTCGACTGGGGCACGAACGCGGCGCGTCGGGCGCAGAAATCGCCGCCGGGACAAGGCGGCTGGCAGATGTTCCATACTTGGCATGCCGGCGCGGTTTGTATCGATCCGTCGTCCTATACGGCGATCCGCGCCAACGGCGACAAGGCGTGGTTCGGCTGGCCGACCAGTGCCAAGGTCGAAAGCGAGATCACCGCCTGGTACGAGGCAAGAAATCTCGACGAGGAAAAAGCCGCTATCGCGCGGTTGAACAAGGCCGCCCTCGAGGACGTCGTCTACGCGCCGACCGGCTTCTTCCTTGCCTATCAGGCCTGGCGCAAGAATGTCGACGGGATCGTGAAGGGGCCGCTACCGTTCTTCTGGGGCGTGAGCAAAGCAGCTTGAATGCGTTCCCAAGCGCCGACACACCGGCAAAATGGCATGAAACCTGCTAGCATCGGCGCATGCTGAGCTACACGATCCGCCGCATCCTGGCCACCATCCCGGTGATGGTGGTGGTTGCGCTGTTCGTGTTCAGCCTGCTCTACATCGCGCCGGGCGACCCGGCGGCGGTCATCGCCGGCGATCAAGCGACGCCGGCTGACGTGGAGCGCATACGGCAGAGCCTCGGCCTCGACCGACCGTTCCTGATCCGGTTCGGCGAGTGGTTGTGGCAAATTCTTCACGGCGATCTGGGCACGTCGATCTTCACCAACCTGCCGGTCGCCGCGATGATCGCCCAGCGCATCGAGCCGACCCTGTCGCTGATGGCGGTGACGCTGGTGATTGCCATCTGCCTCGCCGTGCCGATGGGCGTGGTCGCGGCCTGGCAAGCCGACACCTTGATTGACCGCGCCATCATGGCGTTTGCGGTGCTCGGCTTCTCGGTGCCGGTCTTCGTCGTGGGCTATTTGCTCGCCTACGTGTTTGCGCTCGAGCTCGATTGGCTGCCGGTGCAGGGCTATACGCAGATCTCCGAAGGCCTGTGGCCCTGGTTCGAAAATCTGATCTTGCCTGCGCTCGCGCTCGGCTGCGTCTATATCGCGCTCATCGCCCGCATCACCCGCGCTTCCATGCTGGAGGTGCTGCAGCAGGATTTCATCCGCACCGCACGCGCCAAGGGCGTGGGACAGACCGGCATCCTGTTCGTGCACGCGCTCAAGAACGCCGCGGTGCCGATCGTGACGGTCATCGGCATCGGCGTCGCGCTCCTGATCGGCGGCGCAGTGGTGACGGAGACGGTGTTTGCGATCCCCGGCATCGGCCGGCTGACCGTCGATGCCATCCTGCGCCGCGACTACCCGGTGATCCAGGGCGTCGTGCTGATGTTCAGCTTCGTCTACGTGCTCGTCAATCTCCTCATCGATCTCCTCTACACCGTGTTCGACCCGAGGATCCGGTATTGACCGACGCCACCGTCACCGGCGCGCCCGAGCTCATCCGCGCCGCGCCCGAGCTGCCGGACCTGCTGCCGCCGATCAAGTTGCGCGGCGGCATGCTGGGCTTTGTGCGCCGACATCCGGCGATCGCCATCGGCGGCGCATTGGTGCTTGCGATGGTGCTGATCGCCGTGTTCGCGCCCTATCTGGGCACGGTCGACCCCACTGCGCTGGCGCCAACGCGGCGCACCCGCGAGCCGTCCGCCGCGTTCTGGTTCGGCACCGACATGCTGGGACGCGACATCTACTCGCGCGTGCTCTATGGCGCGCGGGTGTCGCTCACCGTCGGCTTCTCGGTTGCGCTGCTGGCGTCGCTGGCGGGTCTCATCATCGGCCTGGTATCGGGGTTCGTTCGCTGGAGCGACGGCATCATCATGCGCGTGATGGACGGCATGATGTCGATCCCGCCCATTCTGCTGGCGATCGCGCTGATGGCGCTGACCCGCGGCAGCGTCGGCAATGTGATCATTGCCATCACCATCGCCGAGATTCCGCGCGTGTCGCGCCTTGTGCGCAGCGTCGTGCTGTCGCTGCGCGAGCAGCCCTACGTGGACGCGGCGATCGCGGCCGGCACCCGCACCCCGATGATCATCGTGCGCCATATCCTGCCTAACACCGTCGCTCCGATGACGGTGCAGGCGACCTACGTCTGCGCCAGCGCCATGATCGTGGAGGCGATCCTCTCCTTCATCGGTGCGGGCACGCCGCCCACCATCCCATCCTGGGGCAACATCATGGCCGAAGGCCGCGCGCTGTGGCAGGTCAAACCCTACATCGTGTTCTTCCCGGCGGTTTTCCTTTCGGTAACGGTGCTTGCGGTCAACCTGCTCGGCGACGGCCTGCGCGATGCGCTCGATCCGCGCCTGGCCAAGCGATTGTGAAGAGCTCGCGGCATGGCGCTGCTGGAAGTCGATGACCTGCAAACCCACTTCCGCACGCCGGACGGGGTCAACCGCGCGGTCGATGGCATCTCGTTTGCGGTCGAGGCCGGCGAGACCGTCGCGATCGTCGGCGAGAGCGGTTGCGGAAAGTCGGTTACGGCGAACTCCATTCTGCGGCTGGTGCCACAGCCGCCCGGGAAGATCGGGGGCGCGATACGTTTTCAGGGCCGCGATCTGCTCAAGCTCAGCGAGCGCGCCATGCGCGAAGTCCGCGGCAACGATATCAGCATGATCTTCCAGGAGCCGATGACGAGCCTCAATCCGGTCCTCACCATCGGCCGGCAGATCGCCGAGCCCTTGCGGCTGCATCAGGGGCTGAGCCGCGAGAGCGTCGAGCAACGCGTGGTCGAGATGCTCGGCCTCGTCGGCATCGCCGAGCCGCGCCGACGCGCGCGCGAGTATCC
>JAFAHL010000387.1 GCA_019237215.1 Hyphomicrobiales bacterium
GTCACGGCGAGGCCGACGCTTTGAGAATCTCGATCAGCTTGCGGTCGCGCCATTGCTGCAGCTCGGCAATGCTGCGCGAGCCGGCTTCCGCGGCGACGCCCTCGATGATCATCTGCTGCACCGGCGCGGTGAGCCGAGGGGCGCCGAGATCGTCCATCCAGCTCTGCACCGGCCCGGCGCCAAGATGCGACATGAAATGCGCCATCCCGCCTTCGCCACCCGCGAGATGGAAGGTCAAATGCGGGCCCATCAGCGCCCAGCGCAGGCCGGGACCATAGGTGATCGCGGCATCGGCATCAGCGACCGAGACCACGTCTTCGACCACGAGATGGATCGCCTCGCGCCACAACGCCGCTTGCAGCCGGTTGGCGACGTGGCCCCTCACTTCCTTTTTGATATGGATCGGGTGCTTGCCGATGTGGCGGTAGAAATCCATCGCCCTCTCGATGGCGGCCGGCGAAGTCTTGGCGCCGCCGACCACCTCGACCAGCGGAATGAGATGCGGCGGGTTGAATGGATGACCAATGACACAGCGCTGCGGCTGCCTGCACCTCTCGGTCACGCGGCTTATCAGCAGACCCGACGAGCTCGAAGCGATGACGACTTCGCCCGGCAACGCCGCGTCCATCTCGGCAAACAACGCGATCTTGAGATCCTCGTGTTCCGGACCGCTTTCCTGCACGAACTGCGCTCCCTCGAGCGCCGGGCCGACGTCGCGATAGAAGCGCAGGCGTCGACCGTTGGCGCCGGCACTGACCCAACCGAGCGTCCGCAGTGTCGGCCAGGCAGTGTCTGCGAAGCGGCGGACGAAGGCTTCGCCGTCCGGTGAGGGATCGTAGGCGGAAACCTCCAAGCCGCGTGCGAGGAAATACGTCGCCCAGCTTGCGCCGATGGTGCCGGCGCCGATCACTGCGACCCGCTGAATCATGTGCCCTCCCGCAATGGCGAGTGCTCACTCCCCGCCGTTTTCGTCGCCTTCCTCGCTCAGCCTCTCTACTGAACCGGGATTCCCCAAATGAACCCCAATAGGCGTGAATACTCGCGCTTCTTCGGTCTCGCTGCAACACAGAAGCGCGTGCGGACGGATGCGGTCACATCGGCGAGTTCGACGGCCAGTCGAAGAGGGGGATCCGGCCATTTCTCCTGGCGTTGCCGCCGACGATCGAGCGCATTGTCGGATCGCGGCGCAGGCGCGTGGCGCCGTTCACATCCTCATAACCTGCAACGCGACCAAATACCGACTGCCGGAACAACCCGGCAAATGAGTGCCGACCATTCTTGCCGTGCGTGCGTCGGCCAGAACATTACTCGCCATCACGGTCAAGCCGATTGCGTCGTCGAGTTCGCGATAGGCCAGCAGCCCAGCATCGGAGGTGACTACGGAACCGCGAAACTGGAGCGTCAGGCGGCGGTCAGAATCGAGCCGAACAGCAAATGATTCCGATTCACCCGCTGCGTGCGCCATGGTTGCCTCGCTCGATTCAAGATAAGCTGCCGAGCGCTATCTCTGAATCACGCAAGCCGCGCCGAAACTCAGTGCGTTATCCGGTGAATGCGGGATGAACTTGGACATCGACGGTTGGCTCCGCGAGATCGGCCTCGCCCAGTATGCCGAAATTTTCCGCGCCAATGACATTGACATCAAGCTGCTGGGCCGGCTGACCAACGACGATCTCAAGGAGGTCGGCATCGTGTCGTTCGGCCATCGAAAGAAGCTGCTGGAGACGATCGCGGCCCTTGTTGCGGCGCCCGAAGCTCCTTCGTGGATACCTGTCGCCGCAACGGAGCTGAAGGCCCATGACACCGCCGAGCGCCGCCAAGTCACGGTAATGTTCTCGGACCTCGTCGGGTCGACGGCGCTCTCTGCCCGCATGGACCCGGAGGACCTGCGCGAGGTCATTTCGGCCTATCAGAGCTGCGTCGCCGGGACGGTGCGCCGCTTCGGCGGGTTCGTGGCGAAGTATATGGGCGATGGCGTCCTGGTGTATTTTGGCTACCCGCAGGCTCACGAAGATGACGCTGAACGGGCAGTACGGGCCGGGATGGAGCTGATCGCAGCGGTGACTGCACTAAAGACGCGTACTTCGTTGCAAACCCGTGTCGGCATTGCGACTGGACTGGTCGTGGTCGGCGACCTCATCGGATCGGGGGCGGCCCAGGAACAAGCGATTGTCGGCGAGACGCCGAACCTGGCCGCGCGCCTGCAAGGTATCGCCGAGCCGGACACCGTGGTTATTGCGGAAGGTACGCGAAGGCTTCTCGGCAATCTTTTCGAGCTTGATGATCTCGGCACCAAAGAACTCAAGGGTATCTCGGGACCAATCCGGGCCTGGGGGGCACTGCGGGCGAGTTCGGTGGAAGGCCGCTTTGAGGCGCTGCACGCGAGCGGCCTGACTGCACTCGTCGGGCGCGAAGAAGAACTCGAAATCCTGCTGCGGCGCTGGGCGAGAGCAAAGACTGGCGAAGGCCAAGTAGTGTTGCTCTCGGGCGAGGGCGGTATCGGCAAATCGAGGCTTACTGCAGCACTTTTAGAACGACTCACCACCGAGCCGCACACACGCTTGCGCTATTTCTGCTCGCCGCAGCACACAGACAGCGCGTTTTATCCAATCATCGGCCAGATGGAACGTGCCGCTGGACTGGCGCACGACGATACTCCACAAGCGAGACTCGACAAACTCGATACTGTGCTGGCACAGACCTCGACCTCCACGCAGGACGCGGCGCTCTTTGCCGAGTTGCTGTCGCTACCAAACGATGGTCGCTACCCCGCGCTCGAACTGACGCCTGAGCAGCGACGACAGAAGACACTGGAAGCGCTCAGTTTACAAATGGAGGTGCTTTCACGCCAAAGCCCGGTGCTGATGATCTTTGAAGATGCGCATTGGACCGACCCAACAAGCCTAGAAGCGTTCGGTCGGGCGGTGGACCGAGTCGCGACCCTTCCCGTGTTGCTGATCGTGACGTTTCGCCCGGAGTTCCAGGCACCGTGGATCGGACGGCCTCACGTTACGTCCCTCACCATCAACAGGCTAACGCGGCGCGAAGTCGACGCGGTGATCGACCGCGTCGTCGGTAACACGCCTCTGCCGCCAAACATTCGGCAGGACATCATCGAGCGCACTGACGGCGTCCCGCTGTTCGTGGAGGAGATGACGAAGGCCGTCCTAGAGGCGGAAAGCGAGGGCGAAGCGCGTCAGACCGCCGCTGCGGTTCCGTCTCCTTCCCTCGCGGTCCCTGCAAGTTTGCACGCTTCGCTGATGGCTCGGCTCGACCGGCTCGGCCCTGCCAAGGAGGTAGCGCAAATTGGCGCGGCAATCGGGCGAGAGTTTGCCCATGCCCTACTGGCTGAGGTAGTGCGCAAGCCGGAGGCAGAGTTGGGATCGGCCCTCGACCGTCTCATTCAAGCTGGCTTGCTGTTCCGGCAGAGCGTGCCGCCACATGCGACCTACCTGTTCAAGCATGCGCTGGTGCAGGACGCAGCCTATGGCACGTTGCTGCGCGGCCCGCGTCAGGCACTGCACGCGCGGATCGCAGCTGCTATCGAAACGCGGATGCCGGAGCGCGTCGAGCGCGAGCCGGAGCTGCTGGCCTATCACTATGCTGGGGCCGGGCAGCCGGATACGGCGGCCGGCTATTGGCTTGCCGCCGGCCGGCTCGCCGCCCGGCGTTCGGCGAACAGCGAAGCGGTTGCCCATCTGACGCGCGGAATCGCCGGCGTGGGCGGGCTGCCGGAGACCGAGGAGCGTAACCGTCAGGAGCTGGCGTTGCAGCTGGCGCTCGGCCCGGCGCTGCTGTCAAGCCGCGGGTTCGGCGACCCCGAGGCGTCGGCCGGCTATCAGCGCGCCGCCGAACTGGCTCGGCGGCTCGGCGACGATCGCGACCGGTTTGCCGCGACTTGGGGGTTGTGGATCTCGATCCGGGCGAGCAGCGCTAGCGACCACATGCGTCTACGGCTCCAGTATTTGGGCGAAATGGTCGAGGCCGCCGAGCGGACAGGCGACCCCGAGCTGCTGCTGCAGGCCCATCATTCCTCTTGGTCGACACGAATCTGGAATGGAGAATTCGCTCGCGCCACCGAGCACGTGCGCTCCGGGCTTGCGCTCTACGACCGGGAAAGGCATCGCCACCATGCGCTAATGTACGGCGGCCACGATCCGGCGGTCTGCGGCAAGGGACAGGGAGCGGTCGCGCTGTGGGCGCTCGGCTGTCCCGATCAGGCCGTGCAGAGTGCCCGCAATGGCATCGTGTTGGGGCAGGCCTCGGATCATTTGCCGAGCCTCCTTCACTCGCTGTGGTTCGCCGCCAGCGTTTATTTTTTGCGGCGGCAAGCGGCTGACGTACTCGAGTGCAGTGCGCGGCTGCTAGCGCTCGGCGGCGAGCATGGCCTCAAATTGTACGAGGCGATCGGCGGCGTCTTTCATGGATGGGCGCGCATTCAACAGAGTGACGCGCAAGCCGGACTCGCCGAATTGCGCGCCGCCGTCGCCGCCTACGCCACCACTGCGCACGTCAACTTGGATCTATACCGCGCCATCTTGGCCGAAGCCGAGCTGCGGGCCGGCAATCTTGAGGAGGCCGCGGCGGTGCTAAATCAGGGTGAACGAACCGCCGACGAATGGTGGCGGGCAGGGTATCTCCGCTTGCGCGGCGACTTGCTGCTGCGCGGTCCTGGCGACGAGCGAGCGGCAGCTGAGCGGCTGTATCGCGAAGCAATCAGCGTTGCGGCGGGGCAGCAGGCCAAGTCCCTCGAACTGCGCGCCGCGACAAGCCTGGCGCGGCTTCTCCGCGACGAGGGCAAGCGGGATGAGGCACGCAATCTTCTCGCTCCGGTCTATGGCTGGTTCACCGAAGGCTTCGACACACTCGATCTGAAGGAGGCCGAGGCGTTGCTGGACGTACTGGCGTCGTGAGCAACCGAATGACCCGACGACTTCCGTTAACGGCGCAATCTACCCGTTCAGCCAAAGACCGCTTCGTCGCGCTTACCGCTCGTTCATAGGGCCCACCTTGAACACGTGCTTTGGGTCGACTCCGGCCGTCTAACGGCCGGTCCGAGCGGGCGCCGAGTTTGTCAGATTCCACCGTCAGAACTGCGGCGGCCGCCCCGAACCGGCGCGCTACGGTCCCTGGCGCAAGGCGAACGGGATTGACGCGTGCGAGCGCCAGGCTCGAAGCTCTGCCCATGCACGTTCACTACAACCGCATCGCCAGGAGCGACGTCGGCCGCATCGAAGCGCTGAGCGACGGCGTTTTCGCCTTCGCCGCCACCGTCTTGGTGCTCGACTTTCATAGTCCCGACCCCGCACTCCTGCGCGCGCTCGCGGGCTCGGCGCCGCGGCTCCTGCCCATGAGGGCGCAGGCTCGAAGGGCTGAGCCAAGTCCCGGACCTCAGGGGCGGCGCGTGACGCGCGTTCGACCCAGAGAACCTGTCCGTTGCTCGGCTACGGTTGGGCGCGCTCCGCCGACGTATCGGCGTGGCCGAGGCCGCGATCCGGAGCGAAGCGGCGGGGCCTGGGTCAGGTCCCGGAGACCGGGGTTTCGGGCTTCATGTCGTAGGATCGCTGCACGGCGGGCGATCGCGTGCCAAGGCCATCCCGGATCCTCTTCGTCCATGGCGCTTCGATGTTGTGCTTCGTCTCCTCGAGCATCGATTTCGGTTCGA
>JAFAHL010000390.1 GCA_019237215.1 Hyphomicrobiales bacterium
GGACGAGCCGCTGGTGGCGATGGACGTGGAATCGACGTTGACGGCGGCGGGATGCAAGGTCGTGGGGCAGGCTGCGACGCTCGAACGCGCCAAACAGCTGATCGAGGAAGCAGACTGCGACGCGGCTCTCGTCGACGTCAATCTCGCCGGCCAGCCGGTCGACGAGCTTGCGACCTTGCTGACACGCAAAAACCGTCCGTTTGCATTCGTGACCGGATACAGACGCGAGGCTCTGCCAGCGGGTTTCCGCGGGGCGATCGTGCTGGGCAAGCCCTTCGGCGCCGACCAGCTGCTCGCGACGGTCGAAGTCTTGCTCTACCAGCCGGCCAGCGTCGTCCAGTTCAGGCACAAAAAAGTCTAGCCGAACGAAACCTGGTCGAGCACGACGCGCGCGACGGTGTCGTTGGCGTTACCCGCGGTGAACGGGCTGATGACTGTATCGCTCTGGTGGGCCAAGCCTCGCCTTCAGCCGCCGCCGCTGCGCCCACGATCGCGACGCCGGCGATGGCAGCACCAACCACGACGTGACATCACGCGAACCTCGCCGGCATGTGCGGATCGCCGCAGGACCGTGATACACTATGCTATTCGTGCGATACGATCTGATGCGAACGGAGGAGGGGGCATCATAACCAAAGCACCAACGGATGCCATCGCCTTCTTGTCGGTCGCCGAGTTGCTCGCGCGCTATCGACGCAAAGATCTCTCGCCGGTCGATGTGGTCGATGCCGTGCTCGATCAGCTCGATCGCCACAACGGCGTGGTGAATGCCTACTGCTGGGTGGATCGCGAGGGCGCGCGCAGGCACGCGCGGGAGGCCGAGGCGCGGTGGATGGCGGGCGCGCCCAGAGGCCTCATCGATGGCATCCCGGTCGGCATCAAAGACAACTTGCTCGTCGCCGGCATGCCCACCCGGTTCGGCTCCAAGCTCACGTCGAGCGAACCGTCGCAGCATGATGCGCCGGCGGTTACGCGCCTGCGCGAGCAGGGTGCGATCCTCATCGGCAAGACCACAATGCCCGAGTTCGGCTGGAAAGCCGTCACCGACAGCCCATTGACGGGAGTGACGCGCAATCCGTGGGACACGCGCAAAACGCCGGGCGGGTCCTCCGGCGGCGCCGTGGCCGCCGTCGTTCTCGGCATGGGCAATATCCATCTCGGAACCGACGGCGGCGGATCGATCCGTATCCCGGCGGCGTTCGGCGGCAGCTACGGCGTCAAGCCGACGCGCGCACGCGTGCCGGCTTGGCCGGCCTCGCCGCTCGGAACGCTGGCGCATGTCGGCTGCCTCACGCGGTCGGTCGCCGATGCGGCGCTGGCTCTGACCATCATGGCCGCTCCCGACCTACGCGATGTCTACGCCTGGACCTCGCCTGCGCCCGACCTCGGGACCGGCCTCGAGGACGGCGTCGCGGGCATGCGGATCGCGTACTCGCCGCGGCTCGCATACGCCGAACGCGTCGAGGCGGAGGTCGAGACGGCGGTGACGGCCGCGGTGCGCGTGTTCGAGGAGCTCGGCGCCCACGTCGATGCGGCCGATCCGGATCTTGACGGCGACCCGATCGCGGCGTGGGACACCTTATGGTGGTCATCGTTCGCCGGCCTCTTGCAGCCCCATGGCGAGCGCGTCCGCGACCTGGCCGACCCGGGCCTCGTTGCGGCCGCGGCGCGGGGGCGCGAGACGTCGGCGATGGATTACATTCGCGCGCAGCTCAAACGCGCGGAACTGCATGCCGTATTTGTCCGCTTCTTTCAGCGCTACGACCTGCTGCTGACGCCGAGCATGCCGCTCGGTGCCTTCGAGGCGGACCGACTGGTGCCGCCCTCGGGCGAATGGGGCGATGGGTGGACGAATTGGTGCCCCTTCACTTATCCGTTCAACCTGACGCAGCAGCCGGCCGCGTCCATACCTTGCGGGTTAACGCGCGATGGGCTTCCGATCGGCCTCCAAATCGTCGGCGCGATCGGCGCGGACGCCCTTGTGCTGCGAGCAAGCCGGGCTTTCGAAGCGGCCAGACCGTTTTACGCCCTAACGGAGCCCCGCACGCCGCCGGCTACCAACTCGGCGAGCGCTTCTCGATGAATGCCCGGACCCCTTCCTGAGCGTCGGCAGTCGCGGCGACGTTGCAGAAATTCTCCACCGCGTCACCGATGCCGCGCCGGTAGTCGCGATCGTTGACGCGCATGAAAGCGGCGCGCCCCAGCCGCATGGTTGTTCGCGACTTTGTCGCAAACACACGGGCCATTGCGCGCGCCTCGTCCCGCACCTTGTCGTCCGGCACGATCCGGCTGACGAGGCCCAGCGAGAAGGCCTCGTCGGCGCCGAACGTGCGGGCGCTGAACAGGAGCTCGAAGGCGCGGTGGCGGCCGACAATGCGCGGCAGGTGCACAAAATGAATCGCCGGAACGAGACCGAGATCGATTTCGGGATAACCAAAACTCGCGCTTGCGCCGGCAAGGAGCACGTCGCAGGAGATGGCCAGCGTCATGCCGCCGCCCCGCGCCGAGCCGCCGACCGCGGCGATCGACGGCTTGCCGAGATTGTACTGCGCGTCGGCCAACTCCACGTAGAGCTTGTCCAGCAACCGTCGCATCTCGGTTGCCGACTTGCCGAGCATCGTGCCGAGGTCCAAGCCGGCGCTGAAGCGACGCGGCAGCGCGCTCGTCAACACGACGGCGCGGACGTTCTCGTCGGCCGCGGCCCGCCGCAACGCCGCCACGAGTTGCTCGATCAACGAGAAGCTCAACGCATTCACCGGCGGGCGTGCGAGGCTGATCTCCGCGATCTGGTCGGAAACGTCGTACCGTAAATCTTCGTCCGTCGTCATTGCCGACCTCCTGATGTATCGAGAAGCGGATCGCGAACGATGACCTTGTCCGCGTAAAGGCTGGCAATCTCTTTGTCGGTCAAGGACAATAACTCGCGTAGAACCTCCTCGTTATGCTCGCCGAGACGGTCGGCAGCGATTTCGCCGCGATCCACCCAGCGGGAAAATTTCACCGGCAGCCCGGGGATGTCGAATTCGCCGATCGTCGCGTCGCGCACGCGCCGCACGGTTCCGCGCTGGCGCAAATGCGGATGAGCCATGGCCTCGTGCAGGGTGAGAACCGGCGCGCACGGCACGCGCTCCGCTTCCAGCGCCGCGACGGCCGCGTCGCGGCTGGGAAAACCGCCGAGCCAGCCCTCGATGATGATCTTGAGCGCCGCGTTGTTGTCGCGTCTGGCGCGCGCCGTGTTGAAGCGCGGATCATCCGCCAATTGCGGCATGTTCATCGCCTTGACCATCTGGTTCCACTGATAGGGCAGCACCGTGATTGCGATGAACTCTTCGCCCCGGTATCGAAAGACTCCGGTGGGCCCGCCGTCCGGATGCAGGGAACCCGCGCGCTTGGGAGCAAACGAAGCTCCGCGCAGCGACGATTTCGGAATGTTCACTTCGTGCATGTTGAAGTAGGTATCGACGAGCGAGCACTCGATGTATTGCCCCTCGCCGGTACGCTCGCGATGCAGCAGGGCGAAACCGATGGACATCGCCGCCGTCACCCCCGTTGCGTAGTCTCCGATCGCGGTTGTGAATTGTGCCGGACCACGATCGGCTTCGCCGATCAGCGACGTGATGCCCGCATAGGCCGCGCCCATGTAGTCGAAGCCGGGCTGTCGGCTGAGCGGCCCGCTTTGCCCGGCCAAGGAAATCGAGCACATGATGAGGCCGGGATGAATGGCGCTCAATTCGTCATAGCCGAGACCCGCTCGCGTCATGACGCCGGGGGCGAAGTTCTCAACCAGCACGTCGACCTTCGGGACGATCGCCCGGACGAGCTCGCGGCCGCGCGTTTGCTTGATATCGACGGCCAGGCTCTTTTTCGAGTGATTGTGCTGGACAAAGAAGGTGCTTTGCGAGCACGCCTTGAATTTGGCATCGCGCGGTTTGTCGCCGGAGGCGCGGCCGCGGTCGCCATTTGGCGCCAGCTCCACCTTGATGACTTCGGCGCCCAGCTCGGCCAATATCCGCGTGCAGGTCGGGCCGGCGACGAACTGCGTGATGTCGAGCACGCGATAGCCCGTCAGCATCGGCAATTTGGCGCGCATGGCTTTCTCGCTGCGTTGATCCGAAAACAAAAACTTATGTCCGGGACGGAGGGCTCCGCGTCGGGCCAAGAGGCGTGCGAACCTCGCTCAAGCCGCCGTAACCTTGTCGCCGATTGCGAGGCCGGCCTCCTCGAGCCGCTGTTCGAGCAGCGCAAGCCGGTCGTAGCCCCAGAACGGTTCGCCCGCGAACACGAAGAAAGGCACGCCGAACACGTGATCCGCAGCGGCCTCCGCCTGACAGCGGTCGTAAGCCTCGCGGCCTTCCCCGGCCAGATATTCGAGATAGTGCCGGTCGGACAGGCCAATATCCGCAATCAGTCGAGCCACGGCTTCCGGCTGATCGGCTTCGAACTCGCGAAGAAAGAATTTCTTGAAGGCCAACCGGCCAAAGTCGAGCAATCGTCCCTGGGTCTCGGCGAATAGTCCGCCGATCGCCGCGGGGGTCGTGTCATAGACTTTGAGCGGGCCGCGAATCCAAAGGCCGCGCGGTTTCGCCCAGCGCCGCGCATCCATGTAGGAATATTTGACCTTGTACTCGGAATAGACGCTGCGCTCGCCCTTGCCTTTGAGACGCAGCTGGAACGGGATCCATCGTACCCGCACATTGAAACGCCGCCCGAGCGTCATGCCTGGATCGAACGCCAAGTAGGCGTACGGACTCTTGAAGTCCGAGTACATCTTCACTTCTGCTTTCTCGCCCGTCTGCTCCGGCATGATGATCTCCCGCGCAAGGGCCCGTCGGGCGGCCAATCATATCTGACAACGGCGTCGGCCGCCTGCGGCGGAAACCGAGCCCGAGACGCCCGCGGTTTGACCGCGCACCCATTCAATGACGACCGACCGAGTGGATGTCGTTGCACCCTAGCGGCTGCGCTATTGCGCGCAAGCTGTCGTGCAGGATGGCGCCGACCTCGCGATGGGAAAGCGGGGTCAGGAGCAGCGGTTCGCGGCCAATTGCACGACGCGTTTCGAACGTGCGAAAATGGCGGGAGGTGCTCCGCCAATGACCGACATCACCACCAAGCCGCGCACCAAGGTCCGCCTGAAGACGGAACGGCCGCGCCTGCACAAGGTCATTCTGCTCAACGACGACTACACCCCGCGCGAGTTCGTGGTGACGGTGCTCAAGGGTGAGTTCCGCATGAGCGAGGATCAAGCCTATCGCGTGATGATGAC
>JAFAHL010000225.1 GCA_019237215.1 Hyphomicrobiales bacterium
AGCGTGCTCACCGCCGCCCGCCGCATCTACGAGCGCGCCGGCTTTACTCTCATCCATCAAGAGACGCACGACAGCTTCGGCGAAGAGCTCATCGGCGAGACGTGGGAGCTGGAGCTGCGCTAGCAGCAGGGCCCCTCGCCCGTCATCGAGCAGCGCGCCGAACGCGGGCGCGCTACACGGTCGCGCCCTTGGCCTTGGCGCGGCGCAAATGCTCGTCGAGGCGCGGCATGATCTCGACGAAATTGCACGGACGGTAACGGTAGTCGAGCTGGTGCAGCAGGATCTCGTCCCATGCGTCGCGGCAGGCGCCGGGGGAGCCCGGTAGGCAGAAGATGTAGGTGCCGCCCGCGACACCTGCGGTCGCGCGCGTCTGGATCGCCGAGGTGCCGATCTTGGCCTGGCTCACCATCAGGAACATCGTGGCAAAGCCCTCCATGCGCTTTTCGAACAAGGGCTCGACCGCCTCCGGCGTCACGTCGCGCCCGGTGAAGCCGGTGCCCCCGGTGGTGATGATGACGTCGATTGCGGGATCGGCGATCCACGCTTTGACCCGCGCGCGGATTTCTTCCACGTCATCGGTCACAATCGCGCGGGCCGCGATGGCGTGGCCGGCTTTTTCGGCGCGCTCGACCAATGTCGCGCCGGACTTGTCGTCGGCGAGCGCGCGCGTGTCGGAAATCGTCAGCACCGCGATCTTGAGCGGAATGAATTGCCTGCTGTCGTCGATTCCGGGCATGACGCGCGGTTTACTCAGTAACGCGTAGGGTGGGCAAAGGCGCCGGCCCGAAGTCGACGCGTGGGCAAAGCTATATCGGCGCCGTGCCCACGCGTGGAGGTGACGGGGCAGCTTTGCCCACCCTACGGAGCTCGCTCTCGCTCACAGCTGCGCGGCGGCGAAGGTGTTGCAGCTTGCGAGCGAACCCGAGCGGAAGCCGGTATTGAACCAGCGTTGGCGCTGCTCGGAGCTCCCGTGGGTAAAGGAATCGGGAACCACGTAGCCCTGCGCCCGCCGCTGCAGCGTATCGTCGCCGATCGCGGCCGCGGTGCGTAACGCCGCCTCCACGTCGCCCGGTTCGATGAACGGCGGCTTGCCTTCGCTCTTGAGCATTTCGTTCTCGCGGTTCGCCCACACGCCGGCGAGGCAATCGGCCTGCAGCTCGACCTGCACCTGGATGTGATTGGCCGCCGCCTTGCTGTCGGCGGCGCGTTGCGCCTGTTGCGCCTTCGGCAGGATGCCCAGCAGGTTCTGCACGTGATGGCCGACCTCGTGCGCGATCACATAGGCCTGCGAGAACTGGCAGGTCCGGCTGCCGACGTCGCAGCCGCGAAAGCGCGTCGCGATCTGATCGAAGAACGAAGTGTCGAGATAGACCTTCTGATCGGCCGGGCAGTAGAACGGTCCCATCGCGCTCTGCGCGGCTCCGCCGCAACTGGCATGCGTCACGCCGCGATAGAGAACGAGGACCGGCGGCCGATAAGTTTTGCCGTCCTTGGCGAAGATTTGCTTCCACTGCAGCTCGGTGCTGCCGAGCACCTTGCTCACGAAGCGGCCCATATCGTCCCGGGGAGTGCTCGTGCGCCGCGCCGTGGACGGCGCCTGCACCTGCGGCTGGCTGGGACCGGTCAAGATCTCGGCGCCGCCGATGAGCAAGCTCGGATCGATGCCGAGCGCCCAGCCGATGAGCCCGAGCGCCACGATCGCACCGATGCTCAATCCGCCGCCGCCGATCGGAAGGCCGAAGCCACCTCCGCCGCCGCCAAAACCGCCCTCGTCGCGTCGATCCTCGACGTTGCCGCTTTCCGGCAGATCGTCCAAGCGCATCGCTCCGCCTCCTTGCCCGCGGCCGGTCACACCGCCGCCGCAGCGGTTGCTTTTCGGTTACCACCGCGCCGATCAACGCGCGTGCGCCAATATAGTTGCTAAGCATTCCTTTCCCAAGAGCCGTGCGCAGCCTTAAGCCGATTTTTACCGGCAGCCCTCATAGTCCGCGTCGTCGGTTGTAGGTCCCGCGTCACCGGCCGCGTCGCCTGAGTCAGAGTTCTGAGTCATGGTTGCATCGCGTCGCGGGGCGTCCGCTCGGGCGCCCCGCGTCAGTTTCACGGCAGGCGAGAGCGGCCGAATTTTCATCGGCGACTGCGTTGCCGAGATGGCAAAGCTGCCGGCGGAATCGGTCGACCTCGTTTTTGCCGATCCGCCCTATAACCTGCAGCTGCAAGGCGACCTCAAGCGTCCCGACGATTCACGCGTCGACGCGGTCGACGATGATTGGGACAAGTTTTCGAGTTTTTCCGCTTACGACGATTTCACCCGCGCCTGGCTCATCGCATGTCGGCGCGTGATGAAGCGCGAGGCGACGCTGTGGGTGATCGGCTCCTATCACAACATTTTCCGCGTCGGCGCGCTGCTGCAGGATTTGCGCTTCTGGATCCTCAACGACGTGGTATGGCGCAAATCGAATCCGATGCCGAATTTTCGCGGGCGGCGCTTCAACAACGCGCACGAGACGCTGATCTGGGCGGCGCGCGAGCCGGGCGGCAAGGGCTATACCTTCAATTACGAAGCGCTCAAGGCCGGCAACGACGGCGTGCAGATGCGCTCGGACTGGACCATCGCGCTCTGCACCGGCGAGGAGCGGCTCAAGGGCGGCGACGGCAAGAAGCTGCACCCGACGCAAAAACCCGAGGCGCTGCTGGCGCGCGTCATTCTCGCCTCCTCGCGGCCCGACGACCTCGTGCTCGATCCGTTCTGCGGCAGCGGCACCACCGGCGCGGTCGCCAAACGGCTCGGCCGGCGCTTCGTCGGCATCGAGCGGGAGAAAGCCTATGCCGCGGCCGCGCGAGCGCGCATCGCAGCGGTCGCGCCGCTGCCCGCGCCGGCGCTCGCGTCGTTCATGACCGCGCGCGAGGCGCCGCGTGTGCCGTTCTCGGCGCTCGTCGAGCGCGGCCTGATCGCACCGGGCGCCCGCCTGTGCGACGCCAAGCGCAAGGTCGAGGCGCTGGTGCGCGCCGACGGCGCCATCGCGCTGGGCGAGACCGTCGGCTCCATCCACCGCATCGGCGCGCTGGCGCAAGGATTGGAAGCTTGCAACGGCTGGGCGTTCTGGCACGTGCCGACGGCCGCGGGCCTCGTCTCGATCGATGCGCTGCGCGCGCAGATCAGGGCGCAGATGTGAATCTAGCGGCGTTCACTCAGCCCGCCTTGCGCTGGCTCATGCCGTGACCTCCCGCCTTGCTGCTCAGCGCACCGCAAAGGGCGAATTGTAGGGCCGCCCGAAAGGCACGCCGGCCGTCACGGTTTGCACTGGTTTGAGGTAGGCGCGACCCGTGCGCGTATTGTTGCGGGTGTCGACGAAGGACACGTTGCCCTCGACCAATTCCATGATCGCCACGTCGCCGGGCGCCCCGACCTGAAGTGTTCCGAGCTTCGCCGCGCGGTTGATAACTTTGGCGGGGTTGCTGGTCGCCATGGCGACGACCTGCTCGAGCGTGAAGCCGAGCCCCATGAACTTGCTCATGACCCAGGGCAAGTACGGCATGCCGGGCGTGTTGCCGGAGAACACGTGGATATCGGAGGAGATGGTGTCGGGCGTGCAGCCCTGCGCGATCGCCGGCTCGGCGACCGTGTAGTCGAAACTGCCGCCGCCGTGGCCGACGTCGAAGACTACGCCACGCTGCTTGGCCGCGAGCGCCGCCCGCAGAAGCCTCCCGTCCTGCACGATATTGGTGAAGGCGCCGGCGATATTGGGCGCGCCGGAATAGGCGTGGGTGAGGATATCGCCCGGCCGCAGCGCGTCGAGGATTTGCGACATCAGCTCGGGCGTTTCCACGCCGCCGATGTGGCACATGACCTTGGCGCCGGTGCCTGCCATCTCGCACGCGGCGA
>JAFAHL010000714.1 GCA_019237215.1 Hyphomicrobiales bacterium
CAGGCGCACGCGGGTTACGCCGTGTGCCACCATCTCCGAGTCGCACAGGATGGGCGCGCCGCGCGCGAGCGCCGCCCGCGCCGCGCCGACGAGATCTTCGCCAAACACGATTCGGCTTGCCACCTCGACGCAACCGCAGGCATGAACCATGCGCACCACCACGTCGGCTTCCTCCGCCGAAAAGCGCGAGAGGTCGGCCTCCGCTCGAATAATGGCGAACGAGCGCTCGTAGATGCGGCCGCCGTCGCGAAGGTAGTCGAGCCGCTCAGGCACCGGTGGCCTCGCCGAGGATCAAACGCATGATCTGCGCGCGGTCGAGGCGGGACAGCACCTCGGCGGCGCTTTCGTCTCCCACGCGCAGGCGCCGCACGCCATCCGCGCACCGCGAGAGCGCGTCCGGCAAGGCCTCCGGCGGGAGCATCACCAGAGGCTCACCGCGGGCGGACCCATTCACCACCACGCCACACCGGCCTTTGATGCCAACGACCGTCAGCGGCGCGGCGCGCGGACACGCGCAACCCTTGGCGCATCCCGACAGATGCACCATGGGCGCGTCGGCGCCGGCGACCGCCACCTGCGCAAGGCTCGGTGCGAGCGCGCGCGTGGGAATTTCCGCTGAAGCGCAGATCGGCGCGCCCGCGCAAGCGACTACCTGGCGGCGTGGATCATCCGCGCGCACGATGAAGCCAAGCCGTTGCGCGATGTCCGCCAGATGCCCGGCGCCATTTGCGGTGACGCCCACGATGAGGAGCGCACGGCCCGGTGCGGTGCGAAGACCCGTCGCGCCTAACTCCGCCGCCGCGCGCGTGAGCTCCTCGAGCGCGGTGGAATGCGCATGACCGAAGGCGAGACCAATGCCGATCGCCAATGGGCCGTCGCGCAGCGTATGCTTGCCGAGAGGGTCGGCTGCCGGCCGCCGCGGCGGCCCCGGGAGATCGACGAGGATGTCGGCGATCACACGGCGAAACGCCGCCGGGCCGTTCGTCGCGACGATATCTCTTGCGCGCGCCGCGGGTCCGCCCGCGGCGATCACGCGCAGCATGCGCATCGCCGCCTCGAGCGCATGCTCGGCGGCGACGGCGCCGATGGGGCTTGCGGCCTCAGCATCACCGCCGACAGCGACGTGAAGGCACGCATCCCTCGCTTGTGCCCGCATCCGCACGTCGGCGGCCACCGCGTCGAGATGAAGCGTACCACCGCCATCGATCGCGACGGAAACTTTTGGACCGATGTCGGCGGCGAAAGCCGCTACCGCAATCGCGCGACGCAGGTCCACGGCGATGGCGCTAGCATCGACCGATTCCTGGAGGGCGAGGCCCGCGAGAGGATCGCTCAACACCGGCGGACCTTCGCCAAAGGCCAGGTCGATCCGGGCGACCGCTGCCGCGAAGCTTTTTACCGAGGCTTCCGTCAGTCCGCGGATTTGAATGCTCCCGCGCGAGGTGATCTCGATGACGCCGTTACCGCAGTTGCGCGCGGCCGTGCACAAGGCCGCGAACGCTTCGCAAGACATCGTCGTGCCCGTCGGCGTGAGCCGCACGAGCAGGCCATCTCCAGTCGCCATGGGTTGCGAGAGGCCGGGGCAAATGCCGCGTCGCAGATGAGCGTTCACGGCGCCGCCTCTTTCGTGAGCATTCGCAAGCTTGCGTCGACGTCGTTGCGCCGAGGATGCCAAAGCCCGCGCCGGCGTGCCGCGTCGAGCCGGGCCGCGATGGCGGCAGCCGCCGCAGGATTCTCCCGCAGAAGGAAACTCCGAACGCCGTCGTCCGCGACATAAGCATCGTGCAGGAGATCGAAAAAGTGGCTCGCGACGGCGCCCGTCGTCTCGGCGAAGTCGACGAGCCGGTCGACGGTTTCCGCGAGCTCAGCTGCTCCGCGCGGACCATGCCGGAGCTGGCCTGCGATGAATTTGGGGTTCGTCGCGCGCGAGCGCACGATCCGCGCCAGGGCCGCGGACAACGAACGCGCGCGTGGGCGCGCGGGATCGGTCGTATCGAGAATGATGAGGTCAGGCGCACGGCCGAGCGCGGACGCAGCCGCGGCGAAACCGCCGACGAAGGCAACGTCTTCCGATCCTTCCAACAGATCGCGCGCGGGATCTTCGGCGCAATGCACGAGCAAGTCCGCGGTCGCGACGCGCGCTTCGAAGGCGCCGGGAGCAAGCGCCGCGTCGCCCTCCGCGCCGCCGTAGGCGTGCGAGACGGCCG
>JAFAHL010000534.1 GCA_019237215.1 Hyphomicrobiales bacterium
GTAGCCGGCCAACAGAGGGAGGTCAGCACATGGGACCATTCGATGTCGTCATCATAGGTTGCGGCAGTGCCGGCCTTGGCGCCGCTGGGACGCTACGCGCGTCCGGCAAGAGCATCATGGTTCTGGAAGCCGCCGATCACATCGGCGGTCGCACCTACTGCGACAACACCAGTTTTCCCGCGCCGTTCGATTTCGGCGGCCAATGGTTTCACATGGCCACCCGGCCATCGCTGCGGGGCGGCCTCGGCTCTAACAACCCGCTCTATGACATCGCCAAGAGCCGGGGCCTTGCGGTGCCATCCGATCTCAATCGGCGCGTCTTCATGCCCACATCTCCGCCGCAGAATGTGCTCGCGTCGGCACTGCCCGTGACGCTCGGCCTGGTGGCTGGCGCGGCATTATGGGCGGGCGGCAAAGCAGCGCTCTTTTCCCACGATCCGGCGCACGACGTCTCCCTTGCAGCGGCAAGCGCTGGCCTCAAGGGCCAACCGCGTTACGACCAGTGTTGGGGCGCGCTCGTGACCGAGCACGGGGCCGAGCTCGATCGCGTTTCGTGTCTTGACGTCTTCAACCTCGCCATGACCGCCAACCTGCCGGTGATCACGCCGTCGTGGGACAATCATCTGATCCCCTCTGGTATGGGCAATTTTATTGCGACCTTTGCGGAGGGTGTGCCGATCACGCTCAACGCGCCGGTGAAATCGATCGGGTGGGGCGGCAAGGATGGCGTCGCCGTCGAGACATCGGCGGGCATCGTGCGCGCGCGCGCGGCGATCGTGACCGTATCGGTCGGCGTACTGAGTTCGGGCACACTCGCATTCGATCCCGCGCTACCGGATCGACACCGGCGCGCGCTCGCGGGTCTAGAGATGGGCCACACCGCCAAGATCGGCCTCCTGTTCGACCGCGACGTGTTCATCGGCCTCGATGCAAACACGATCGTGCTGCCGGAGGATAATCGGCGCTCGCAGCCGCTCGTCCAGACCAAGGCCTGGGGCCACAACATGGCGATCGTCATCATCGGCGGCGACGAGGTTGCCGACATGGAAGAAAAAGGTCACCTCGTCGACTACGCCAAGGAACAGATTGCGGAAATGTTCGGCAATGAGGCGAAGAACGCGATCACCAAAACTGTCGCCAGCTCATGGAGCACCAATCCTTGGGTTCGGGGCGGCTACAGCTCGGCGTTGCCGGGCGGGGTCCCGGGCCGCATGGTGTTCGCCGAAGAACCGCTCGCTGATCGGGTGTTTTTCGCCGGCGAGGCGACCTCGAAGTTGCAACATTCGAGCATCCACGGCGCCTATCTGAGTGGGCAGGACGCCGCCGAGAGGGTGCTCAAAGTTCTGTCGGCGTAGGGGCGACGAAACGCGCGGGGGCGCGCGGGATCCGATCTGACCGAAACGGAGTCTAGGGCGCGCCTTGAGCGCAATGGTTTTCAGCCCCTGTCAAGCTCCTGTCTCAGCCGATACAATACCCGCCCTGGGATTGGGGTGCCGATATGCGGCGACGCGATTTCATCAAAGTGATTGGGAGCACGGCGGCGTGGCCGCTCGCGGCGCGCGCGCAAGCTCCGGCGCGGGGGCAGCAGAAGCTCCCGACGATAGGCTTCTTGGGTGGTGGGACAGCCGCCTCAGTCTGGAGCTCTTGGGCTGCCGCTTTTGTCAAACGACTAGCGGAGCTCGGATGGATCGAGCACCGCACGATCGCGATCGAGTATCGCTGGGCGGAGGGACGTAGCGACCGCTTCGCCGAGATCGCCGCTGAGTTCGTCCGACTCAAGGTTGATGTTATCGTCACGGGGGGCATCGCCGTACCCGCATTGATGCAGGCCACTTCCGTCATTCCGATCGTCATCGCGCTCGGGTCGGACCCGGTCGGCAGCGGCCAAGTCGCCAGTCTGGCTCGGCCCGGTGGCAACGTCACCGGCCTTTCACTTCAATACACCGAGCTTGCGGGCAAGAGACTTGAACTCTTACGCGAGATTGTGCCTGAGCTTCGGCACTTAGCCGTCATTGCCAATGCCGGCTACGTAGATGCCTTGCTGGAGAGCCGTGCGATCGAGAAACTGGCCGGCACGCTTGGGATTGATGTCACCGCGCCGGAAATTCGGCGAGCACAGGACATCACGCCCGCCTTCGAAACATTCAAGGGGGATACGCAGGCGCTCTACGTCGTCGGCGACCCGCTCGTAAATTTCAACCTGGACCGCATAATAAAATGGTCGAGCGCCGCGCGAGTGCCGACGCTTTTCAATGTAGGTGAGTACGTCAAAGCCGGAGGCTTGATATCTTATGGTCCAAGTTTCTCGGACATGTTCCGGCGCGCAGCCGAGTACACCGACAAGATTCTTCGCGGCGCGAAACCGGGTGAATTGCCGATCGAGCAACCGACGAAGTTTGAACTTTTCATCAACCTCGCAACCGCGAAGCAGCTGGGCATAACCATACCGGGAACAGTACTTGCCCGCGCCGACGAGGTGATCGAATAGC
>JAFAHL010000555.1 GCA_019237215.1 Hyphomicrobiales bacterium
AGCCTCTGATGCGAACTTCGGAATCAAGGGACACAATCAAAATATATGATGGTAGTGTGGTCTTGGATTTGAAGACGGCCACCAGATGGCGCGTCGGGGACGCGCGGGACCTCAAGCGCGAGGAGTAGCCGCTAGGAGCGGCGGAACGCCCCGGTGATCCAGCTCCAGATCGCCTTCGCGATCAGCGCGAAGCCTGCGATCGGCTTGGCGGTCGGCGCCGGAGCGGCTGTCGCCTCGATGGGAGGCGACGGCCGCATCGGCGCTGGCGAGGCGGGTGTGGCCGCGGGAGCGGCCGGACCTTTCTGCGCGAGCTTCTCCTTTAGGCACGCGGCGAATTGTTTCATGAGCTGCGCGGCGGTCGCCTGGATGATCCCGACGCCGCGCCCGTATTGCGCCACCGCGCCCGACAGCGTCAGGTTGGTGTGCACCAGCACTTTGGAGCCTTCACCCGCCGGCTCGAGCCGGAAAACCGAAGCTGCATTGGCGCCGCCGCGGCCCTTCGCGTCGGTGCCCTGCGCCGCAACGCGCGCCGTGCGGGCCGCATCGTCGATCTGCTCGAACTTGACGATGCCCGCGAAGGTCAAGGCCACCGGTCCGAGCCGCACGCCGATCTTGCCCTTGTAGGTGTTCTGGTCGACGACCTCGGTCAGCTCGGCGCCGGGCATGCACGGCGCGATGCGTTGGATATCGAGCAGTACCTTCCACGCCTCATCCGGCGGCAGCGGCACTTCGAATGAATTGTCGAATTCCATGGCGCGCTCAATTGTTGCCCGCGCGCGCGGCCGCGCTGCCCGCGATGCGGCCGAACACCGCGCCCGAGGTCAGGCCGGAGCCGCCGGGATAGTTGAAATAGAACAATCCCCCGACCAGTTCGCCGGCGGCATAGAGGCCGCGGATCGGCTGGTAGTCGGTATTGAGCACTTCAGCGTCGGTGGTGATGCGCACGCCGCCGAAGGTGAAGGTGAGGCCGCAGGTCACGGCGTAGCCTTCGAACGGCGGGGCATCGATGGTGTTCGCCCAGTTGCTCTTGTTGACGGCGAGGCCCTCGGTGCGTCGGCCGTCCTTGACGTTGGGATTGAACGCAATGTCGCTGCGCACGGCCTTATTGTATTCGGCGATGGTCTTGAGAAACTGCTCCGCGTTCACGCCGTCGAGCTTGTGCGCGAAGTCCTCGATCGTATCGGCGACGACCTTGGTGATCTGCCGGATCTTGTACTCGTCCCGCTGCAGATGCTTCACCTTCTGGTCGAAGATCTGCCAGGCGAACTGGCCGGGCTGCTCCAGCACGACGCGGCCGTATTTGGCGTAAGTGTAGTTGCGGAAGTCGGCACCTTCGTCGACGAAGCGCTTGCCGGTGGCGTTGACGAGAATGGCGAACGGGTAGGAGTGTTTCTGAAACTGGTCGCCGACCGCGAGGTCGCCGAACTCAGGCGCGTTCATCTCCCATTGCACGGCGTGGCAGCCGGACCAGTTCCCGCAGGGACTCGCGCCGATGTCCATCGCCATGCGGATGCCGTCGCCGGTGTTGAAGCGCGTGCCGCGCACCTTGGCGAGGTCCCAGCCGGGCCCGAGATAGCGCGTGCGCCACTCGGAATTGGACTCAAATCCGCCGCATGCGAGCACGACCGACTTGCTGCGCAGCTCGCTTTCGACGCCCTCGTGCCGGACGCGCACGCCCATCACCCGCACGCCGTCATGGATGAGGCTGAGCGCGCGCGTGCTGTAACGAATCGCGATGCCCCGTTTGGTTGCGGCATCGGTGAGCATCTTGATGAGACCGGGTCCGCCCCCGACCGCCTCGACGGTGAGGCCGCCCCAGAACTTGAACTTGCCGCCGATCTTGAACGCCTGGCGGCCATAGATCGGGATGAAGCGCACGCCCTTGGCGCGCAGCCAGCAGAAGGTATCGAAGCTTCTGGTCACCAGCAGCTCGACCAGGTCGGGATCGGCGCGATTTTGCGTCACCCGCGCCATGTCGTCGAAAAACTGGTCGCGCGTATAGGTGCCGAAGTCGGTGGTCGCGATCTCCTGCTCGGTCAGATCGGGCACCAACGTCTTGATGTCGTCGACGCCGTTATAGACGACGCGCACCGATCCCGCGGTGAACCGGCTGTTGCCGCCGGATTCCTCCTCCGGCGCCGCCTCCAGCATCACGACCGAAGCGCCCTGTTCCTGCGCGGCCAAAGCCGCACAGAACGCGGCATTGCCGCCACCCACGACCACGACATCGATTTCCGAACTCGCCATTCCCGACCTCTCGCTCGGTCATTCGGCCGCAATCGCGGCCACTCCCCCATGTGCCTTTGACCAGGCGGCGGGATCGTGCATGAATTTTTCCACCTCGGCGAGCTTGGCCGCATCGAACTGGCCGCTTGCCTTGGCAACAGCCAGCACATCCCACCAGGTTGCGAGCGAATGCAGG
>JAFAHL010000640.1 GCA_019237215.1 Hyphomicrobiales bacterium
CGAAGTCGAGGGGCCGGAACGCGCGCCCGTGCTCATGCTATCGAATTCGCTCGGCACCACGCTGCATATGTGGGATCGCCAGGTTGCGCCGTTCGCGCAGCACTTCCGCCTGGTGCGCTACGACCGGCGCGGCCACGGCCGATCCGGCGTGCCCAAGGGCCCCTATACCATGGAGCGCCTCGGCCGCGACGTGCTCGCCGTGCTCGACACGCTCAATCTCGGCAGGATCAACTGGTGCGGCCTTTCGATGGGCGGAATGGTCGGGCAATGGCTCGGCGCCAATGCGCCCGAGCGCATCGAACGACTCGTGCTCACCAACACTTCCAGTTATTTTGCGGACAAGACCGCGTGGAACGACCGTCTCAAGCTCGTGCGCGAGAAAGGCATTCCAGCGTTCGCCCCAGCGAACATGGAGCGTTGGTTCACCAAGGGATTCCGCGAACGTTCGCCCGACGCCGTTGCGTGGTTGCAGGCGATGTTCGCCGCGACACCGCTCGAAGGCTACATCGCCTGCGGCGAGGCGGTGCGCGACATGGATCACCGCGAATTGTTGCCGAAGATCAAAGCGCCGACCCTCGTCATTGCCGGCAAGCAAGATCCGGCGACGCCGCCCGAGGCGAACGAGTACATCAAGAACCACGTCCCGGGCGCGCGGCTCGCGTTGCTCGACGCCGCGCATATCTCCAACGTCGAGCAGGCCGAGGCCTACACGAATGCGGTGCTGGAATTTCTATTGGACAGGAGTCGGTGATCAGTCATCAGCGACCAGAACCGTTGGGCGTTATGACGATGACCTCGGCGTATTTTGATGACCGATCTCTGACCTTCGGGAGCGCAACCCAATGAACGACGAGGAGCGGTACCGACGTGGCGCCAACGCCCGCCGCAAGATTTTGGGCGATGGCTGGGTCGAGCGCGCCGATGCCAACAGGAATGCGTTTAACGCCGAGTGGCAGGACTTCATCACCCGCTGCGCCTGGGGCGAGGTCTGGACGCGACCGCATTTCGACGAGCGCACGCGCCGCGTGCTCGTCATCGGCACCATGATGGCGATCGGGAGATGGGACGAGTTCCGCATGCACGTGCGCGCAGCGCTCGCCGAGGGCGGCTTCTCCCCCGACGATATCAAGGAGATCATTCTGCAACAGGCGGTCTATTGCGGCGTGCCGGTGGGCAATCACGCGTTTCGGCAGGCCGGCGAGGTGCTCGAGGAGCTCGGGAAATCCGCTTAAGCTCGTGTTCCGTTTCTAGGGAACGGACCCGCGCGTGGGCCAAACCCGACATCACGCATCGTGATCGGCCCGCAATCGCTTATGTTGACGGACTCGAAGACTTTTTGACGTCGCCCTTCTTGACCCCCGCTTCCGGAAAAATCCACATGGCGATCACCATGAACACAGCGGTGACCATGACGAAGGTGGAGAACTCCGGACGGATCGGCGAGCGAGCCCAGTAGGCCAATCCTGCCGCAACGATCAGAGTTATGATTGACACGATGGCTTTGACGTCGGCCGGCATGTCAGCAACCCGCATCGTGGACGAGGTGGAACTCGCGCGCCATCACGCTGTGATCCCAGGCCCTTCAGTAATTTCCGACCGGAACGGCGGCCGCCTCATCGGGACGCTTGGGCGTGCCGCGTAACTTCTGCTTGAGGTAGCGCGTGTCATAGCCGTTGAAGAGGTGGCCCAGCAGGCCGCGGTTGAGATCGGAGGTCCCGAACAGCCAGTCGGCGATCGGAAAGGTCAGATTCATATTGACCTCCATCATCAGCCGCCCGTTGTGGTGGGCGGTGTGATGCCGCCGCAGCGAATTGACGAAGGGGCAATTGCGAACGAACCAATTTTCCTCGACGTGGCAGCAGAAGTGCATGAACTCGTAGACGAGATACATGCCGGTCGTCACGCACATGAAAAGCCAACCGACATTCGAGGTAAAAATCTTGCCGAGGATGATGGCCAACGGCAGAGACATGAGGATGAAGACCACGAGCGCGTAGGGCGGAAAGACGGTCACCCGCCAGTCCTTATGATCACGAAACCGCATTTCCTCGTCGGTAAAAAACTGATGATGGTTGAGGGTATGTCGTTCGTAGATCGAGCGCAGGCCCTTGATGTTGACCGGCCGGTGCATGATGAATCTGTGCACGGCCCACTCAAAAATATTCGTGAACACAAACGTCAGCGGCACGGTCAGCCATTCCAGCAGCGTCACGTCGTGAATGTGCTCGACGTAGATATAAAACGCGGCGGCCCCCATCGCATAGATGATAAAGATGTGGAAATAACCGTCGTACCAGCCGAGGATTCGGGACCGGTATTCGTTGCGGAAGGCGATCTGGCGCGGGCTGATCATCGACGGCCTCTGAGCTCCGTGATCTAATATATCACAAGTCTATCACGCGGGCGTCCCCGCGTTCAAGGCCAAAATCGCCGGCCGACATCATGGCAGCCACGTCATTTCAGCGTCGCAAGCGCCTCGTCGATTTCACCGCCGGTCAAGCGCCAGTCGTTGTCTAGATTGGCGACGACTTTCTGCATGAAGGGTTCAACGAGCTTGATGGCGCGCTCCTTATCGCCCAGATGTTCGACCAGAATCGCCAGCGCAAGCTGTTGCGGGCTCGCGCCTTCATAGCTCCACTCGAATCCGAACGTCGTGAACCGTTTGACGTCGTAATGTTCGTCCAGACGATTGCCATCCACGGTTACGACGAGGCCGTCGATGGTACGCCTGCCTTCGTACACCTTCGATGTGGAAGCCATCAGCGCGATCCCCGGCTCGACTCAGTCGCGGTGTAAGTATCTATCGGGATTGTACGGTCGCACGCGTGAAGCTCTCGACGTAGTCCATCAAGCGATCCGTTGCCTGCGCGGCGCCTTTCGCATCCCCGCGGCCGATCGCCAGCGCCTGATTGGCGTGGAGCCTGGCACAAAGGGGTAAATCAGCGGTCATGCGGTAGTGCATGTACCAAAAGCGCCGCGACAGACCTTGCAGGAACCTCATCGCGCGCGCCGCATAGTCGTTGCGCGCCGCGTCGACAATCAATTGATTGAGCTCCCGGTCGAGGCGCATGAAGACGATGTCGTTGTTCGTCCGCGCGGCCTTTTCCATGCCACGCGCGATGGCCAGGAAGCGTTGCTTTTCCTCCTCGGTCGCGCGCTCGGCACTGGCGCGGCTCAGGAGTCGTTCAATTTCCCGCCGCGCCTCCAGCACGCGAAGCTGGCTGTGCGGATTGATCTCCGAGACCAGAATTCCCTTGCGCGGCAGGATGGTGACGAGGCCCTCGAGCGCAAGCTTTTGCAGCGCTTCGCGGATCGGTGTGCGCCCGATCCCGAGCGAGGCCGAAAGCGCTTGCTCCGAGAGGACGTGACCGGGCTTCAGCCGTAGCGTGACGATGAGTTCCTCGATCTGCTTGTAAGCCTGCTCGGTCAGAGTTTCCGGTCGCTCGGGAGCCGATACGGTCTTCGCTTTGCTCGTGGGCGCATGCCTCGTCATCGCGGCCTCGGCAAATCCGCCCTAAACCTGACGACGCTTGGCGACCATTGCCGCAAATTTCTCGTATTCGGCGTCGTCGACCGTGTAGGAATGATCGTCGTCGGGAAAAATACCTTGCTTGACTTCCTCGACATATTGCCTCACGCCCGCAACCGCGACCTCGGTCAGCTTGGCATAGCGTTTGGTGAATTTCGGCTTGAAATCGGTAAACACGCCGAGCAGGTCGTAACAGAGAAGAATCTGGCCGTCGGTGCCCGCGCCAGCGCCGATTCCGATCGTGGGGATGCTCAGCTGTTCGGAAATCAACTTGGCGATCTTCGCCGGTACAGCTTCGAACTCGAGCATGAAACATCCGGCGTCCTCGATCGCGAGCGCATCCTCCAGAATCTTCATCGCGGCCTCGGCCCGGCGACCCTGGATCTTAAATCCCCCGAACATCGCGATCGTGTGCGGCGTAAGGCCGATGTGCGAGGCGGTCGGAATACCGGCATCGACCAGCGCCCGCAGGATGTGCGCTTGCGACTTGCCGCCCTGCGGTTTCACCGCGTCCGACAGCGCCTCCTGCATGAAGCGCGTGGCGTTCACCAGCGCGCGGTCGATCGTGTTGTAGCTCTGGTAAGGCATGCATCCCAGAACGAAAGTGTTCGGGGCTCCGCGCCGAACGGCCTGCGCGTGCATGATCATCATGTCCATCGAGGCGGGAATTGTGTTTGGGTGTCCGTGCGCGACCATCGCAAGACTGTCACCGACGACCGCAACGTCGACCCCCGCCATCTCGGCCCATTTGGCCGAGGTGTAGTCGGGCACGGACATGTAGACCATCTTTTCTCCGGTCCGCTTCGACTCCCGGATTTCCGCGATGGTCCGCTTTTCCCGCTTTTTTTCGGCGGCGGCGGCTTTGCCCGCAACGCCATACGGTCCGGACAACGCGCGCGCCCTCGCTTCGTTCTTTGCCATGGCCAGCCCGACGAGCAACGTCCGTGATCTGATATACTTGTCGTATGTTAGATAGGATGCGTCGCGTTGGTCAAGCCGAGGCGGCTTTTTCCGGCGCATGGCGCCGCGGAGGGCAGCAGCGCGCTGGTTCCATCAGATTTTCGCCGACTGGCTCTTTTGCTCCGCCCGTCGGCGCCGAAGATTGCCCGCCTATGCGCGACCGGCCCCCCGCCCGCGCCATCCGTGGGGAGAACGATATCATGGCCATCTATCAGAGCATGCAACGCGTGAGATTCAGGAGCGCCGGCGACTACGAGCAATTCAAGCTCATCTTCGCGGGCGTACGGCACCATCTCAAGACCCTGCCCGGCTTTTTGCACCTGACCTGGTGGACGCACCCCGACGACCCGACCTGGCACAATGAGGTCAGCTTCTGGACCAGCTTCGACGCGCTCAAGGACTGGCACATGAACACCTACCACAAGCACGCCAAGCAGTGGGCGGTCCGTTCAGGTGCGATCATGGAAGACATCATCACCAATTTCGAGCTCAAGAGCACCCGCCTTATCCGCGTCTGTCCGTGCTGCGGGCACGCCCAGGACAAGCCGTACGAATTGGATCAGGAGCAGCATGCGCTTGCCCAACCATGTTCGCAGTGCGGCTTCCACTTCCCCAGGATGCCGGAAACGCCCGACAGCTTTGCCGTGTTCAAGGACGTCACGCACGACCCGCCGACCAAAGAGGCGGGGGAACGCAAACCTGCAAGCGCAAAAACGGCGGCTTAGACCTGACCTGGTTTGCGCCCGCGCCCGCATCCCGCTCCTGGCGGGCCGGCCGCGGCCGCGCCGCTTTAGCGAACACGTCTGCGCGCGCGCGCGGGGCGCCTACTTCAGCGCCGCCGCGATTCGGCTGATCCCTTCGCGAATTTGCTTCTCCTGCAGCGCGGCGTAGCCGAGCACGAGCGAGCGCTCGCTGTACGGCGTCTTGCCAAAGTCGTAGGCGACCGCCGATCGCAAGGCGTAGATGCCGACGCCATGGTTCAGCGCCGTGGCCTCGACGACGGTTGCATGCGGGAGCCGCGCCGGCAGATGCCACATGATGTGCATGCCGCCGTTGTGTCCCGACACGTTCACGTCGCCGAAATGCTCGCGAAGCGCGCTCAAAATGCAATCGCGGCGGGAGCGATAGACCATCCTGACCTGCTTGAGATGGCGGGCAAAGGCTCCGCTCGAGAGAAATTCGGCGAGCACGGCTTGATCCAACCAGCTCTGCCCGGCGTTCAAGATCGCTTTGACCGTGATGGCAGTCTCGGCGAGTTCCACCGGAACGACGAGGTAACCAACCCTGAGCCCGGCACCGATCGATTTCGAGAATGTCCCGAGGTAAATGACGGCCGCGGAGCTATCCAGGCCCGCCACGGCTGTCAGCGGAGGTCCATCGAATCGAAAATCGCTGTCGTAGTCGTCCTCGACGACATAGGCGCCGACGCGCGTGGCCCAGTTCAGCAGCTCCACGCGCCGCTCGAACGTCAACGTTTCCCCCGTGGGGAACTGATGGGACGGCGTGACGTAGATCAGACTGACGACGCGCTCGGGAAGACGATCGACTCGGATCCCGTCTTCATCAACAGCACGGGTATCATCTCAGCGCCGTAGCTTTCAAAGGTCGAAAGCGCCCCGCGATAGCATGGATTTTCGATTGCCACCGGCGTTCCCGGTTTGACAGCCGAGCGATGATGTTGAGAGCCTCTTGTATTCCATTCACGATGATGACTTGCGCAGCGCGAACATTCATGCCGCGGGCCGGGCCCAAATGCTCCGCAATGGCGTGCCTGAGCTCGAGCAGGCCGGCGGGATGCTGATATTCGGAAAGCGATGAGCCTGCGGAAGCGAGGCGCTGCAGCAGGAGCCGCCGCCACGCTTGGCGCGGAAAGCACTTCGGGCAGGGCCGGCCCACGAAAAAATCGAACAGCGGCTTTCGACCCAAATGAACCAATCTTTGGGCTTCGCCGAAAAAAAGAATCGGCGGTCGACGGATTGCCGCACTCCACGCCGGCGAGGGGCTTCGCATATCCGCCCGCGGTACCACCGACATCGCATGCGCGGCACTGACATAGGTATGCGAACCCTTTGTCGCGTCGATGTAGCCTTCGCTGGCAAGGCGCTGGTATGCCAATAGCACCGTATTTCTGGAGACACCGAGATGCTCGGCCAACTGGCGGGTACTGGGAATATAACAACCCGGCCGCAACTTGCCGCCGCTGATCAAGAAGCGGATTTGCTCGCCGATTTGCTCGTGCAGCGCGCGCTCGCAAGCAAGATCGATCTGAATTGGAATTTGCACTGCGGACGGTCCGCGTGCCGCTGCTGGCGACGAGAGATGGTCGGCGTTCTCGGCGGGGACGGGGGCCAACGCCGGTTGCGTGGAATTGGAGCCCCTAGTCTTGCGCCGCAGCATCGATGTCCCTCCGCGACTGGTACCGTCCTTTTTTCGTTTTCCGGCCCTTTTCGTAGAAGTGGAACTACTATTCCTTGTGACCCGGTGTGACAACTGGCTCCTACCGGCCCGCGCGTTTGAAGGCGATGCGAAACCGGGGGGAGCGCTCGCTTGCGCCAACGCAACGCCTGCACGCAAGCCGAGACCGCAGCTAGAGCCCGGCGGGAGTACGTTCGAGAGGGAGTGACCCATGGCTAAAAAGCGATTGCGCGGGGTGTTCTCGTTTACCGCGACGCCGATGCGAGACGATGGCGCCACCATCGATCTTGATCGTTTGCGTTCGCACTTGGACTGGCAGACCGAAAATGGCGTGCATGGCATCGCCGTGCTGGGGAGCACGGGTTCGAACGGCTCGTTCTCGGAAAAAGAGCGCGAAGAGCTCATCCGCGTCACGGTCAAGCACGTCAACGGCCGCCTCCCGGTCATGGCCGGCACCGGATCGATCACGACCGACGAGGCTGTGCGAATGTCGCGCTTCGCCGAAGACGTCGGTGCCGACGCGGTCATCGTGGTTCCCATCACGTATTGGCCGCTCACCGACAACGAGATCTACGAACATTATAGTCGCATCGCAAAGGCGATTAAGATTCCCGTTATCGTTTACAACAACCCCGGCACGACCGGCGTGGACATCAAGCCGCCGCTGCTTGCGCGTTTGGCCGAAATCGAGAACATCCAGGGAGTCAAGGAGAGCTCCGGCGATTTATCGCGGATTACTCAGATTCGTATGCTCACCAAGGGAAAGATGACAGTATTCCACGGCTGGGAGCCGATCACGCTGCAAGGCTTCGCGGCGGGCGCGGACGGTTGGTGTCCGGGACTGGCAAACGTGCTACCGCGGGAATGCGCCCAGCTCTTCGAGCTCTGCGTCGAGAACAAGGATTTGGCCGCCGCGCAGATACTGTTCGACCGGATGTTCCCTATTTGCAAGCTGATGGGCGACACCGGCTACATTCGCGTGGTGCATACGGCGCTTGAGCTTATGGGTCGCTCGGTCGGAGCGCCGCGGCGCCCGCTGCGCATGCTGGATGCGGAACACAGGACTCAGCTGATCTCGGTGTTGCAGTCGTTGGGCGTTCTGGGAGCCCAGGCGCAGGGACAGGCTGCCGAGTAAGTGGCAATATTGCAGAACAGCCCACCGCAGAGGCGCGCCCGTGGCGTCGTGATTGCCATGCACCACGCGACGGCGGCGCCGAGGCGGACAAATAGTTGAGGGCGCAAGAGGGAGAACGACATGTCAGCACAGAGCCGCAGAAACTTCCTGAAACTTTCCGGCGGGGCGTTTGCCCTAGGTTCGTTCGCAACCGCGCCGGCATTCGCACAGTCACCGCCGGTGAAGATCGGCGTTTTGGCCGCGAGATCCGGCGTGCTTGCGAGCATTGGCGAGTGCGCGCTCGCCACGGTGCAGTGGTGGGCCGACGGCGTGAACAAGGCCGGCGGCATTCTTGGCCGCAAAGTCGAACTTGTTGTCGAAGAAGAGGGCAATCCGAAGGAGACGGCTGAGAGATTCCGTAAACTCGCTCTGCGCGACAACGTGGAGATGGTGACTGGATTGATCTCCACCGGCAGCGGCCTGTCGGTCGGCCCGATCGCCGAAGAGTTGAAGACGATCTGGATGTCATGGGATGCGACCACCCAGAAGGACGTCGAGGAGACGTTACCGAATCCGAAATATTCATTCCGCAGCACGGACAACGAGGTCGAGGGCCTGATGGCCTCGCTCCTGACCGTGAAGCACTTCAGGGGAAAAATCAAAACCGTAGCGAATCTCGGCACCGATTACTCATACGGCCGAAACATGTGGGAAACGTTCATGGCCATGATGAAGAAGTACGACATGGGCGTCACTCCGGTTGCGGACTTGTGGGTCAAGGTCGGAACGACCGATCTGACCACCTTCGTCGCATCGTTGCAGCAAGCCAAGCCCGACTTGATCATGTCGTCGCTACTGTTCACCGATGCCTTCATCTTCGTGAAGCAGGCGCATGCCGCCGGGCTGACGGGCGCCTCGAAGCTCGTCATGCCGGCCGGGGGCTTTCAGCTCAACGAAATGAAAAAGCAGTACACCCCCGAGGGCATGATTCTCGGGCACAATTCCATGTATTTCGAAGCGCCGAATGCATCGCCGTTGCTCAAGGAGTTCGTCGCATACTACAAGGGCAAGACGGGCTTGTTTCCTCACTTCGAGGCGGACCGGGCGTATTCTGCCGTCGAGTCCTGGAAGGCCGGGGTCGAGAAGGCTGCCAAGCAAACCTCCGGCAAATGGCCGTCCAAAGACGACATCATCAAAGCGATCGAGGGCATCTCGGTCGAATCGCTGGGCGGGACATTCAGTTATCGGCCGGACCACATCCCCGACTGCAATTTTTACATGGGGTTCACAACGCACAGCAATCCATACGACATCGTGACGATTTCACCGGTGGAGACCTTGAACACGCGCGACTATCAAAAGCCGACGGGCGCCGACTTCTTCAAATGGATCCAAGCGAAGCAGTTCCCCAATCTATCTTGATGAGGAGTTGAGCTTGCTCGCGAGCGCCAACATCTTGGTCGGCGGCGTGTTTCACGCCGCCGTTCTTTTTCTCGTTGCGGCCGGGCTGCAGATCGTGTTCGGCGTGCAGAAGATCGTGAACCTCGCCTGCGGTTCATTCTATGCATTGGGGGCGTATTTTGGAATTTCCGCGTTGGCTTGGGCTGCGGCCTTCGAAGTCCCTGCAATCGCATATATTCCCATTCTCGTCGGCAGCGGGCTCCTGCTTGCAATTGTGCTTGGGCCGTCGGTCGAGCGTTTGCTCAGGCTGATCTACGATCGCGACGAGCACTTCCAGATTCTCCTGACGTTTGCGCTTGTGTTGATCTTTGAGGACGCCATTCGGCTCATTTGGGGAGCAGTACCGCTCCAGACGATCAATGTTTATTTCGCCTTCGGCGAGCTGCGTATCGCGAGCGATTTGGCGATCCCGAACTACAATCTGATTGTCATTGCGGCCGCCGCGCTCATCAGTGCCGCATTCGGTTGGATGCTGCGACGGACGCGTTTCGGCCGCATCGTCCGCGCGACGGCCGAGAACAAACAGATGAGCGAAGCGCTCTGCGTCGACGTGTCGAAGGTCTACATGGCCGTCTTCACCCTCGGCGTGGCGCTGGGAACCGTCGGCGGAGCGCTCGTCGTGCCGGCGGGCGCGGCATCGATCGATATGGGAGTGGAACTGATCGTCGACGCTTTCGCGGTTGTCATTATCGGCGGGCTCGGAAGCATGCCCGGCGCCCTGATCGGTGCGCTCATCGTCGGGTTCGTCCGATCCGCGGCAATATGGCTTTACCCCGAATTCGAGCTGCTCGCCATTTACGTCATCGTCATAACGGTACTCATCGTGCGCCCGCAGGGTCTTCTCGCGAGGACTGCATGACAACCTCGACGGCACCGATCGCCGCCAGGACAGCCACCGCAGGAACTTTGAAACGGGCTTTGGCGCTGCCTGCTTTGTTGTTTTTGGTTATTTTCCTTTTCCCTTTCATCGCGGGACCCCACTACGTCATCCTGATGTTCTCCGCGATGGGATACGCGATCGCGTTGCTCGGTCTCAATCTCCTGTTTGGCTACACGGGTCTGTTGTCGCTCGGGCACGCCATGTTTCTGGCCATCGGCGCCTACACGGCCGGCTTCATGACGTCGACAAGGATCATGAATTTCGAGCTGATTCTTCTGGTCGCGGCCGCAATCGGAGCGACCGTCGCCGTTCCGATCGGCCTGCTCTGCATACGCTACGTGAAGATCTATTTCGCGATGCTCACTCTCGCATTCAGCATGCTACTCTATTCGTTTCTGTTCAAATTCTACCATCTCACCGGCGGCGACGAAGGAATCCGGATCAAGGTTCCTACCTTGACGGCATGGGATCTGTCCGGCCTCGATACCTTATCGGTGCTGACCGGCCCACTGTACTATTACGTGTTCGCCTTGCTTGTGCTGCTCACCGCTCTCATGCGCTGCCTGACGGGTTCTTCGCTCGGCCTGCAATTGCGGGCGATCCGTGAAAACCAGCAAAAGGCCGAGTACCTGGGTGTCAACGTCAAGCGCTATCGGCTCGTCGCGTTCGTCATCGCCGCAGTCTACGGCGTGTTGGGCGGTGTCATTATCGCCATCCCCGTGGGGCTCGCGGATCCGACGATCGCCTATTGGGTTGAATCGGGAAATCTCATCTTCATGCTGCTGCTCGGCGGCTACACCAATTTCCTGGGACCATTGCTGGGGGCAGTCGTATTCATTTTCTTTCAAGATCAGCTCATGTCGTTGACCGAATATTGGCGGCTCACCTTTGGTGTCCTCCTCGTCTTGATCGTCGTCTTCTTTCCCAACGGTTTGATGGGCGCCCTCGACCGGCGCCGGTGGTGGTCAACGTGACGTTATTGCAGGCGCAAAACGTGCGGAAACTCTACGGCGGCTTTTGCGCGCTCGACGACGTGACTTTGACGATCAACAACGGCGAGCATGTATCCATCATCGGACCGAATGGCGCCGGAAAGACCACGCTGGTCAACGTGCTGACGGGGCTGGTGCGGCCGACCGCCGGAAACGTGACGTTCAAGGGATACAACGTCGTCAATCTCGGCGCCGTGCGCCTTGCCCGCCTCGGCATGGCGCGCTCGTTCCAGCTCGTCAACATCTTTCCCGAATTGAGCGTCGCTGAGACCATCGCGGTGGCCGCCATCTCTCATCTGCGTCACGGGGAACGGTTTTTTTCCAGCACCGCGCGCAATCGACCCCTGTGGGAGATTGTCGAGCGCGTCGGCGCTATCTTTGGATTTTCCGGCAAACTGGATCAGCCGGCGAAAATTCTGTCGCAAGGCGACAAGAAGCTGCTCGATGTCGCCAGCGCATTCGCGCTCAGTCCGGAGATCATTTTGCTCGACGAGCCGACAAGCGGTGTGAGCACCGCCGACAAATCGACGATCATGCGTGTCCTCGTTCAAGCGGCGAGGCAGATGGGAATCAAGGCCATCATCCAGATCGAGCACGACATGGACATCGTGTTCGGATATTCAAATCGGATCATCGCAGTTCATAACGGCCGAATTCTCGCGGACGGAAGCCCCGCATCCATTCGTGCCCGCGCCGATGTCATGGCCACCATCGTTGGAAGGCAGTACGACCATGCTTGAGGTCGAGAATCTCAACGTCGAGATTCAAAACAGCGAAATCCTCCGCAACGTGGCCTTTGAGGTCGCCGCCGGCGAGCTTGTTTGCCTCGTTGGGCGCAACGGCGCCGGCAAGACAACCACCTTGCGGACCATCATGGGCTACCTGCGGTCCAAAAAGGGCGTCATTCGACTTGGCGGCAACGATCTCGCCGGTCTCTCCACGCTCGAGCGCGCGCGTCTCGGTATCGGTTATGCGCCCGAGACCAGCGAGGTGTTCGCAGAGCTTTCGGTCGGTGAAAACATCGAGATGCCGACTTGGACGCGGCGAACTGAGCGGTCCGCGGATGAGCGCATTCGTCTAGCGTACCAGGTCTTTCCGCAACTTCGGCGCTACATGACGCGCCCGGGAACGCACTTGTCCGGCGGCGAACGCAAGATGCTGTCGATTGCCCGCACCCTGGCGCTCGATGCGCGTTTGCTGCTCCTGGACGAGCCGTTTGAAGGCCTGTCGCCGGCGGTGATCCCAAGCATCAAGGAATCGATTCGGGAGATCGTCGGATTCGGACGAACGATTCTCATCGCGGAATCGGAATTACAGCACGTACCGGAATATTCCAATCGTCTCTATGTGATCGAGCGGGGCGAAATCGTATTTGCCGGCGATCTCGCGCAGGCGCGCGACAATGCGGCGGTCCGGCGGATCACCGGAGAAAACCTATGATTGCGCTGGCCGCCGCGGCATCGAGCTCACGCGCGCACTCGGCCGCTGCGCGACCCGATGTCAACCATTCTTTGCGCCGACATGCTCCAGCACGGACTTGAGCTTCGAGCGATCTTCGGCGTTGAGCATGCGCAACGGACGGCGGGGAGGACCAACGGGACGCCCGAGAATGTCGAGACCCGTATGCGCCACGCGAATGTGAGACTTCGCGCAGATGAAATCGCAAACTGGAAACAGCTTGTCCCAGATGGTCTGCGCCGCCGACGCATCGCGCTTTTGCACCGCGGCGGAAAAAAACCGCATCGCATCGCCGGGCACGAAATTGGTGCAGACCGGAGCCCACCCGCTCGCACCGGCCATGAAGGCCTGAAGGCTGCTGGATTCCCAGCCGGCGATCAGCGTGACTTGGTCCTTGGTCAACAATCTGATGGCGGTGATGCGCGTGAGGTCACCGGTGCTTTCCTTGATGCAACTGACGTTGTCGAGCTCGGCTAGTTTCGCCAGGAACTCGGGCTTCATGTCGACGCCCGTGGTCCAGGGATTGTTGTAGACACAGATCGGTATTTTGATCGCTCTCGAGACGCGTTCGTAGTGATCGAAGACCTCATCGGGCGTCAGCGGCCAATAGGAAACCGGCAGCACCATGACGCCATCGCAGCCGACGTGCTCGGCGTGCTTGCACAGTGCGATGCACGCGGTCGTGGTGCGCGCGCCAGTGCCGGCAACCAAGGGAACACGGCCATTGATGTGCTTGGCCGCAATGGTAGTTGCGGTCTTCATTTCCTCATCGGTGAAGGAGCCGTTGCCGCCGGTGCTGCCGAAGATGCATATACCGTCGACACCATTATCGATTTGAAAGTCGATCGCCTGCAGGAATCGTTTCTCGTCGATCTCCTCCCCGTCATTCTTCGTTGCGGTGGGCACGAAAGTGAACACACGTGACCAGAACTCGTTCTGCCGCACTGTCAGCTCTCCTTGTCGCAGTTGGCGTCGTCAGCCCGACTTCCGCGGCCGCCATGGACATGCGTCACGCAAATCGCCGCAATGCTGGCTCATGCCGAGAGTCTAGCTAACGCCGGGAATGATGCGTCTGAAAGTGCCAGTAGGCGCAATTTCCTCGGTACCAGTTCCATTCCCCTTGGCGCACGGCCGCGCAACCGAAGGCCGGCCGCGCGTGATTTCGAGAAGCTCAGACGCTTTGCCCTACCCTCCCCGTGCCGCTCGAAATTCGTGCGGCGTGGTCCCCGTCTGCTTGCGGAAAAAGCGGGCGAAGTGGGACGGATCGGAGAACGCGAGATCGTAGGCGATCTCGTGGATCGGCTGGCTGGTGAATACAAGCTGGCGCTTGGCTTCGGTGAGCACGCGCTGGCGGATCAGATGGCCGGCGGTGACGCCGGTTGCGCGCCTGACGTGGTCATTGAGGCGATCGACCGTCATTGCGAGCTTGTCGGCGTAGAAGGCGAGTTGGCGCTCCTTGTGGAAGTGCTCCTCGACGAGCTTGCGCAGCGCGTCGACGGTGGCGCCGGTCGGCTCGAGCGCGACCGCCTCGGTGCTGCCGCGCGCGCGGCCGGCCGCAAGGCGTGCCACCTCGACCGCGATCAGCGCCAACAGCCCGCGCATGGCGATGCGGAAGCCGGCGCGGGCGAGGAACCGCTCCTCGTGCAGTTGCACCGCCAGGTTCGACAGGCGGCTGCATTCGATCTCGCCGAGCGGCACCACCGGCTCGGCCGCGAGCCCTTTGAGGCGTGCGAGCGCTTCACCGCGGCGATCGCCCATCGCCTCGGCAACGTCCTCGGTGAACGTCATCACCCAGCCGTCGGTGAGCGCCGGGCGGAAGCGAAACCCGTGCGCGATGGTCGCCGGCACGAGAATCGCGCATGGCGCGTCGAAGGCAATCGTGGCGGCTTCGAAGGTCATTTCGCCGCCGCCGCGCTGGATCAACAGGATCTGGAAGAGGTTGCGGTGACGGTGAGCTCGGATCGTCCAGTCGTGAATCGAGGAGCGCGAGGCAATCGTCTCGATGTGAATAAAGTCGAAGGCCTGATCGTCAGGCGGATCGCCGTAGAGATGGAAGAGCGGGAGCGCGGCCGTGGCCATGCAAAATCATAGGCCAGCTCGCGCGAGGAGAAAACGTGTCCACGTCGCGTTGGATGCCGCCATACACATCAATCCAACGCATAATGGCCCCGCCAACGGCGGGGCCATGCATGATGAAAGTCCCTCGGATCGGGCTCAGCGATCCATGCCGCCTTGATGACCGCCCTGACCCGGCTGACCCGGTTTCTGCTGGCCGCCACCCTGCTGCTGCTGGCCGGGCTTTTGCCCGCCGCCACCCTGCTGCTGATCCGGGCGTGGATTGCCTTGCTGCGGCTGGTTCGGCTTGGGTTGGTTCGGGTTGCTCATGCGCTCTCTCCTCAAGGGTTGACGCGGCTGGCCCCTGACGTCAACGCATGGAACCGCAGAAAGTTGCGATGCAAAACCAGCAATGCGGTGCGAAATTCGCGACGATATCGATGCTAATTTCCGCCAAAATTTCGCCGCGAACTGAAAGCGGGTCACACCCGCTTGTAAGCACGATCGTGGTAAACCAGCGCGGGACCGCCGGGCCCGAGCCGCACCGTTTCGACCGCACCGAAGAATACGTTGTGGCTGCCAACCGATCTTACCTCGACGATGCGGCAATCGAACGCGATCACGGCCGAGGCGAGTACGGGGCTGCCGGTCGAGAGCGTCAGCCAATCTCCGCTCGCAAATCGATCGCCGCCTGCGACGCCGGTGCGGCCCGCGAATATGTCGGCGATCTCCGCGCCGCCGTCTCCCAACGTGTTGACGCAAAATACGCCGTTCTCCACCACGACCGGATTGGTCTGGCTGCGGCGATTGAGGCACATGAGCAGCATGGGCGGCGCGTCCGAAACCGAACAAACCGCGGTTGCCGTCGCGCCGGCCTTGCCGCCGGGACCGGCCGTGGTGATGACGTGGACGGCTGCGCCGAGCCGGCTCATCCCTTCGCGAAAGAGCGCGGGCTCGACCGTGCGCACCGGATCGGGCCCCACCGCCGTGAAGGCGCCGTCCATCGCATCATCGGGCCGTTGGTCGATCCAGCTCATTGCGCTTATTCCGCCGCACGCTTGACGCCCGCCAGCCCCGGATAAGCGACGTCATCGGGGTCGAGCCAGGCGGCATCGCGCCAACCGTTCTCGTCGTAGTCGGCAAGGCACTGCTCCGCCAGCGCGATCATGCCATCGAGAGTGCCGCTTGTGCGCGCGTTCCACATCGCCTGGATGCGGATGTCTTCATGATTGCCGGCGTAGTTCATCTCGTAGAGTTCGTGGCGGCCGCCGAACTCGGTACCGATCGCGTCCCAGAGGAGCTTCATCACCTTGATGCGTTCCTTGTAACCGATCCCGTGGGAACCGCGGACGTATTTCGCCAGATATTTGTCGATCTCGGGATTCTTGAAGTCTTTGGCTGACGACGGAAGGTAAATGAGCGCCGAGGCGATGATCTTCTCCACGATCTCCTTGACCCGGCCGTAGGCGTCGCCCGCGAAGACCCGGTAGCTCGAGCCCGATTGCACGTTGGGAAGCACGGCGCCGTCGACCCAGGGGGTGGGCTTTGCCGCCATTGCATCGGTGAGCGCCCAGAACAGGTTGCGCCAAGCAATCACCTCGCCCAGCATCGCCTGATTGCCGCGGAACTCGTCGGCGCCCGTGGTGCGCAGCGCCTTGGCGATGATGCCGACCAGGAAGTCGAGCTTGACCGCGAGCCGCGTGCAGCCCTGGAACTGATAGCCGGCGAGGAAGCCCGACTGGGGGAAAAAGGTTTTGAGCTTTTCGAGATCGCGGTGCAACAGCACGTCCTCCCACGGGACGAACGCGTTGTCGAACACGAAAATGGCGTCGTTCTCGTCGAAGCGCGAGGACAGCGGATAGTCAAACGGCGTGCCCATCACGCTCGCCATCATCTCGTAGGAGGCGCGGCAAACGAGTTTGACGCCCGGCGCATTCATCGGCGCGATGAACATGACCGCGAGATCGGTGTCGTGGGTGGGCACCGCCGCATTCTGGCCGAGAAAGTTGTAGTGGGTGAGCGCGGAGGAGGTCGCAACCACTTTGGCGCCGGAGACGTAGATGCCGGCGTCGGTCTCCTTCTGAATGGTGATGAATACGTCCTTGACTTGATCCGCCGCCTTGGCGCGGTCGACCGGCGGATTGACAATCGCATGGTTCATGAACAGCACGTATTCCTGTGCGCGCCGATACCACGCCCGAGCGTTGCCCGAGAACTTTCCGTAGAAGCGATGGTTGGCCCCGAGCGTGTTCATCAGCGAGGCCTTGTAGTCGGGCGAGCGCCCCATCCAGCCGTAGGACATGCGCGCCCATTGGGCGATCGCATCGCGTTGCGCGATAAGCTCTTCACGCGAGCGTGCGGCGCGGAAGAATTTGTGGGTGTAGCCACCTGACCCGGTATCGGTCGGCGAGGTGAGCAGCTCCTTGGTCTTGGCGTCATGCAAGGCGTCGTAGAGCCGCGCGATCGAGCGCGCCGCGTTGCGGAACGCGGGATGCGTGGTCACATCCTCGACCCGCTCGCCGTAGATGTAGACGTCGCGCCCGTCGCGTAGACTGGCGAGATACTCCGCGCCCGTGAACGGCCGCCCTTTCGCAGCAATGACGTCCTCGGACTTCATCGGACTAGGCTTCCTTGCGCACGTCGAGCCGGCGCCGGCAGCGAATCGACCAATAACGTAGGACGCAGTGCAAGCGCCGGTAGTCGCGTCATGAATTGTCCCCGATTGGGATGGTCGGGATCGGCCGCAACCATACCATGCTGGACGCTAACCCGTCAGTCTTCCAACCCTGCTTGACGCCGACGGTCTCGGCGCATTGGGCGCCCGTCAGGGCTTGGATGCCTAGCCTCACTCGATCGGGCCGACAACGCGCACCCGGAACTTGGTTCCCGCCCGCTCGCCCCACCCCGGTCCCCTTCCCCACAGGCCCCGCGTTCGAAGGGTTGCCGCCGTTGCTGGTCTTGCGGCCCCCTGGTAGAGCTTCAGGCTTGCCGGATCGTGGGGGACGCCTCAGCACCAGGCGCGCGGGCATGGAAGTCTTCACCCAGCAGCTCATCAACGGCATCACGCTCGGTTCGATCTACGGTCTCATCGCCATCGGCTACACGATGGTGTTCGGCATCATCGGCATGGTGAATTTCGCCCATGGCGACGTGTTCATGGTGTCCGCCTTCATTGCGCTCGTCACGCTACTGCTTGTGACCACCTGGCTCGGCATTGGCTCTTTCGTGGTCGCGCTCCTGATCGTGCTCATCGTCGCCATGCTGTTCACCTCACTCGTCAACTGGGCGATCGAGCGCGTCGCCTATCGCCCGCTGCGCGGCTCGTTCCGGCTCGCGCCGCTGATCTCGGCGATCGGCATGTCCATCTTCCTGTCGAATTTCGCGCAAGTCGCCCAGAGCCCGCGGGTCAAATCGATTCCGCCGTTCTTCAACGAGGTGATCGTGCTGATGTCGGGCAACGGTTACGACGTCGCCGTGTCCTACAAGCAGATCGTGGTGTGGATCGTGACCGCCGCCCTGCTTCTGGTCTTCTGGTTCTTGGTGACCAAGACCGCGCTTGGGCGCGCGCAACGCGCTTGCGAGCAGGATCAGAAGATGGCGGCGCTGCTCGGCATCGACGTCGACCGCACCGTCTCGATCACTTTCGTGATCGCAGCCGCGCTCGCCGCCGTCGCCGGCACCATGTACCTGATGTATTACGGCGTGGTGAGCTTCGCCGACGGCTTCGTGCCGGGCGTGAAGGCCTTCACCGCCGCGGTGCTGGGAGGCATCGGCTCGCTACCGGGCGCCGTGCTCGGCGGCCTGCTGATCGGTCTGATCGAGACCATGTGGTCGGCGTATTTCTCCACCGACTACAAGGATGTCGCCGCCTTCTCCATTCTCGCCGTCACCATGATCTTCCTGCCGCAGGGCATCCTCGGCCGCCCGGACGTGGAAAAGGTGTGAGATGGCGCCCGAGGCGTCAGCGCTCGCATCCCGCGTGGTCGGCGCGCTGCGCCAAGCCGCGATTACCGGCCTCATCGCGTTCGGCTTGCTGCTGCCGCTGATCGGCTTCAACACCGTCCAGAACATCCGCAACGAGCTCGTCCTCGAGACGCGCTGGCCATTGCTCGCGGCGCTGGTCGCGATCATCGCCGGCGGCCGGTTCCTCCACGCGCTCCTGATCGCTCCCTGGCTCGCGCGTCGCGCCCTGCGGCCGCAGCCGGAGCACGCCCCGCGCGCACGGTTCGCGCGCTGGCTCGTTCCGTTCGCGCTCGGCTTCGCGATCGTTTATCCGCCGATCGCGCTCTCGATCACTGGCGTTCAAGGCGCGGTCAAATGGATCGACAATTTCGGCGTGCAAATTCTGATCTACGTCATGCTCGGCTGGGGGCTCAACATCGTGGTCGGGCTCGCCGGCTTGCTCGACCTCGGCTATGTCGCTTTCTACGCCGTCGGCGCCTATTCCTATGCGCTGCTGGCAAGCAACTTCGGTCTGTCATTCTGGATCCTGCTTCCGGTCGCCGGCTGTCTCGCCGCGTTCTGGGGCATCTTGCTCGGCTTTCCCGTGCTGCGACTGCGCGGCGACTATCTCGCCATCGTGACGCTCGCCTTCGGCGAAATCATCCGACTCATTCTGATCAACTGGGTCCCCGTGACCAACGGTTACGCTGGAATCAGCAGCATCCCGCGGCCGACGTTCTTCGGCATTCCGTTCAATGCGTCGGACGAGGGCTTTGCTGCACGCTTCGGACTTGAGTTCAGCCCGATCTACCGCACCATCTTTCTCTATTATCTGATCCTCGCCCTTGCTCTGATCACCGCCGCCATGACGGTGCGGCTGCGGCGGCTGCCGATCGGGCGGGCATGGGAAGCCTTGCGCGAGGACGAGATCGCCTGCCGTTCGCTCGGCATCAATACGACCAATACCAAGCTTACCGCCTTTGCCATGGGCGCGATGTTCGCGGGCTTTGCCGGATCGTTCTTCGCTGCGCGGCAGGGATTCATTTCGCCGGAGAGTTTCAGCTTCATGGAATCCGCTGTGATCGTCGCCATCGTCGTGCTCGGCGGCATGGGCAGCCTGATCGGGGTGGCGATCGCCGCCGTCATCATGATCGGCGGCACCGAAATCATGCGCGAGCTCGACTTCCTCAAGGCGATATTCGGCAATGATTTCGATCCGACCCAATATCGCATGCTGCTGTTCGGCTTCGCGATGGTGCTAATCATGGTGTGGAAGCCGCGCGGGCTGATCGCGACGCGCGAGCCCTCGACATTGCTCCACGCGCGCCGCGCTCCGCCCTTACGTCGCGAGCCGCAAAGCAACGGGACGCAACCCTCGCTCGTGCGGGAGCGCCAAGGATGAGCGTTGCAAGCTACGACGGAGCGCCTAACGGCACGCGCCCAAGCGAGATCGCTCGATCCTCGAGCGTGGCGCCCGTGCTGCGCGTCGAGCACCTCAGCATGCGCTTCGGCGGCCTGGTGGCCGTCAACGATTTCTCGTTCGCGGCGCGGCGTGGCGACATCACCGCGCTGATCGGGCCCAACGGCGCCGGCAAGACGACGGTGTTCAACTGCATCACCGGCTTCTACAAGCCGACCGAGGGACGCATCGCGTTGCAATTCGGTGATCCCGCCGTGTGGGAAGAGTTGAGCGCCTTGACCGAGCGCGGCACGCGCAGCGTCACGCGCGGGGACGGCGTGCTGTTTCTGCTCGAGCGCATGCCCGACTACCTGGTGGCGCACAGGGCGCGCGTCGCGCGCACGTTTCAGAACATCCGTCTGTTCCAGGGCATGACCGTGTTGGAGAATCTCCTGGTCGCCCAGCACAATTCCCTGATGTGGGCGTCCGGATTTACCGTGCTCGGCGCGCTCGGCCTGCGTTCCTATGCACGGGCGGAGCGCTCCGCGATCGACAAGGCGCGCTATTGGCTCGACCGCACCGCCCTCACCGACCGTGCCGACGATCCGGCCGGCGAATTGCCCTATGGCGGCCAGCGCCGGCTGGAGATCGCGCGCGCCATGTGCACGGACCCGGTGCTGCTTTGCCTCGACGAGCCGGCCGCCGGCCTCAATCCGAATGAGAGCGCCGAACTCGGCCGCTATCTGCACAAGATCCGCGACGAGCATGCGACCTCGATCCTTCTGATCGAGCACGACATGACCGTGGTGATGGAGATTTCCGATCACATCGTCGTGCTCGACCACGGCCAAAAAATCGCCGACGGCGCGCCGGACGAGATTCGCAACGATCCCAGGGTGATCGCCGCCTATCTCGGTGTCGAGGAGGAGGAGGTCGCGGACACCAAAGTTGGGATGCAATGATGCGCAGCGTTGCCCGCGAATGTCGCGATTGCGAAGCTCGCACACCCTTGCGGCACACTCTCATGCGAGCTTCGCCGTCCACGCGGACACCGACAAATTTTGTGACCTCCAGCGCGGTTTTGGATTTGAAGTTCGCATGCTGCAATGGGTAGGAACTTCAAATCCGCCGCCCTAGGGAATTCGGCATGAAGATACTGCTGGGATTTTCGCTGCTGGCGCTGATGGCGGCGGGCGCCGCGGGCACGTGCGCCAATGCGCAGGCCTATCCCGCGCGCCCCGTCACCTTCGTCGTGCCCTTTGCGGCCGGCGGAGGCACGGAATTCTTGGCGCGGCTGTTGGGGCAAAGGCTCGAGCAGCGGCTCGGGAAGCCGTTCGTGATCGAGAATCGGCCAGGCGGCGGCGGAGTGATCGGGGCGCTCTCCGTCGCCCGCGCGGCGCCCGACGGCTACACCATTCTCATGGCCCCCGCCCCGGTGATGGCGATCAACGCCGCCTTGCACAAGAAGCTTCCCTACGATCCGGCCGTCGACTTCGTGCCGATCGCGCTCGTCGTCGCGACGCCTTACGTGCTCGTGGTCACGCCGTCGCTATCGCTGCAATCGGCGTCCGATCTCGTCGAACTCGCCAAGGCCAAGCCCGGCCAGCTCTCCTTCGCTTCGGCCGGGCTGGGCACGCCGCACCATCTCTTTGCCCAGCTGTTCAAGAGCATGGCTGGCGTCGAGATGACGCACGTGCCTTATCGCGGCTCCGTGCCGGCCCTGAGCGACGTTGCGGCCGGACATGTTCAGCTCATGTTCTGCGACATCCCGCCGGCGCTCGGCCTGATCAACGAAGGCAAGGTGCGCGGGCTCGGCGTCTCCACCAAGGAGCGCGTCGCCGCGCTGCCCGGTATTTCCTCGATTGCAGAACAAGGCTTGGCTGGCTTCGACGCGGCGTCGTGGCAGATGGTGGTGGCGCCGGCGGCCACGCCCGAGGACATCGTTCAGCGCCTGCATGCTGAGATCAAGGATTTCATGGTGCAGCCGGAGATCAAGGAATACGCCTTCAAAATGGGCTTGCTCCCGATCGACACGCCCTCGGTCCCCAGCCTGCGCGTCTTCGTGCAGACAGAGATCGCGCGATGGGGCAAGCTCGTGGAGCAGGCCGGAATCGCCGGCTCGCAATGAGACGCCGCGCGCGACGCTCGTTTCGAATCGGGCGCGACGCAGATCGCGCGCGCCGTCGGGACTGGGACACCGCAATGAACACGCCGCTCCTCAGCGTGCGCGGAGTGAAGGCCTATTACGGCCATATCGCCGCCCTCAGGGGCGTCGACGTCGACATCGGCGAGGGCGAGATCGTGGCGCTCATCGGCGCCAACGGTGCCGGCAAATCGACGCTGATGATGACGATTTTCGGCAATCCGCGCGCCCGCGAGGGCCGCATCACCTTCGCCGGCCGCGACATCACGCGGCTGCCCACGCATGAGATCGCACGGCTCAAGATCGCGCAGGCGCCGGAAGGTCGTCGTATCTTCGTGCGCATGACCGTGATGGAGAACCTGCAGATGGGTTCCGCGGTCGCCGACGCCGCGCACTTTCAGTCCGACGTCGAGCGCGTGTTCGCACTGTTTCCCCGCCTCAAGGAGCGCATCGACCAGCGCGGCGGCACGCTCTCGGGTGGCGAGCAGCAGATGCTGGCGATCGCGCGAGCGCTGATGGGACACCCGCGCCTCCTCCTTCTCGACGAGCCTTCGCTCGGTCTGGCGCCACTGATCGCGCGCCAGATCTTCGACGCGATCAAGAAGCTCAACACCGAGGAAAAGCTCACCGTGTTCTTGGTGGAGCAGAACGCGTTCCACGCCTTGAAGCTTGCGCACCGCGGCTATGTCATGGTCAACGGCCAGATCACGCTCAGCGGAACCGGGCGCGCGCTGCTGGCGCGGCCGGAGGTGAAGACGGCCTATCTCGAGGGGGGCAGGCACTAACTGCGATGCACGTCTCGATTCCCGAATTAGTTTCCGACGAGCACTCGCTTGCCGTATTTTTCCTGGTGAGCGTCGCCATGGGCGGCGGCGCCGCTTGGCTCGCCGGCCGTGCGATCGCCTCGACTTGGCGGCCGTGGTGGCATCTCGCGCTCTACATGTTGTTGTTGAGCGCTGCGGTGCGTTTCCTCCACCACGCCTTGTTCGACGGCAAGTTCTTGTCGCTGCATTATTATCTCGTCGATTACGCGGTCTGCCTCGCGTTCGGCTCGCTCGGCTTTCATCTCACGCGCGCCACCCAGATGGTCACCCGCTACAAATGGATCCATGAACGCGCGGGGCCATTTCGCTGGCGGCGCCGCGATGATACGCCGGCCGCGGATAGGCCAAAATCCGAGTGACATTTCCGCGATTTGCGGGTTGAATCGCGTCACGGGGCGCGCGCGACAAAACGCGCCCAATCTGCGTTTTCATCCAGAGGTGGACACTATGAGACAATGGCTCACACTCGGCCTCGCCCTCGGTCTTGGCCTTGCTTTTGCGGATAACGCTTCGGCGCAAGTCAAGTTGGGCGTCGCCGGACCGATCACCGGCGGCAGCGCCGCCTTCGGCGCCCAACTCAAGAACGGCGTCGAGCAGGCGGTGGAGGACATCAACGCTGCAGGCGGCATTCTGGGACAGAAAATCCAAGTTTTCGTCGGCGACGATCGCGCCGATCCGAAGGAAGGCGTTTCGGTCGCCAACAAGTTCGTCGGCGACGGCGTCAAATTCGTCGTCGGGCACTTCAACTCCGGCGTCACCATTCCGTCCTCCGAGGTCTACCAGGAGAACGGCATGCTCGTGATCACGCCGGCGGCTACCAATCCCAAGGTCACCGAGCGCAACATGTGGAACATCTTCCGCACCTGCGGCCGCGACGACCAGCAGGGCGCGGTCGCGGGCGATTACATTGCCAAGAATTTCAAGGGCAAGAAGATCGCCATCGTGCACGACAAGACGACCTACGGGCAGGGCCTCGCCGAGGAGACGCGCAAGAACCTCAATGCCAAGGGCCTCAAGGAAGTGATGTTTGAAGGCGTCAACAAGGACGACAAGGACTTCTCCGCGCTGGTGTCCAAGGTCAAGGCGTCGAACGCCGACCTCGTCTATTGGGGCGGACTGCACGACACCGGCGGCTTGATCCTGCGGCAACTGCGCGCCCAGGGCGTCAAGGCACCGTTCATGGGAGCCGACGGCATCGCCGACGAGGAGTTCGCCGCCATTGCCGGTCCCGGCGCCGAAGGCACGCTGATGACTTTCGGCCCCGATGCGCGAAAGCGGCCAGAAGCGAAGGATATCGTCGCGAAATTCCGCGCCAAGAATTTCGAGCCGCAGGCCTACACGCTCTATAGCTATGCGGCCGTGCAGGTGATCAAGCAGGCCGCTGAGGCGGCAAAATCCCTCGACCCCAAGAAGGTCGCCGCGCAGATCAAATCGGGTCAGAAGTTCAAGACCGTGATCGGCGACATCTCTTACGACAAGAAGGGCGACGTGACCCGCATCGATTACACCGTCTATGTCTGGAAGAAGGACCCCAGCGGCAAGATCACCTACACCGAGATCGAGTGACGATCTCGGTTCGTCGCCAAGAAGCCCGCCTCGCCCCACGAGG
>JAFAHL010000708.1 GCA_019237215.1 Hyphomicrobiales bacterium
ACCGGGCCGATCCCGGGAATGGTCATCAGCCGCCTCGCGGTCTCGTCGGTCCTGGCGGACGCTTCAAGCTCCTTGTCGATCGCTTCGATCGCCTCGTCGAGCGCATCGATCTGCCGGACGAGAGGAGCAAGGGCGAGGCGCACGCAGTCGGGAACCACGATCTCGCCGTTCTCGTCGAAGCCCTTGGCGGCCAGCTCCTTGAGCGCGTAAGCATTCTGCACCCCTTGCGCGGCCACCACGCCGATCTCCGACAGATGGCCGCGCAGGGCGTTGAGCGCCGCCGTGCGTTGCCCGACCATGAGTTCGCGCGCGCGATGGCGCATCAGCGCCGCCTGGTTCTCCACAGAGCGCACGGGAACAAAGCGCTGGCCCGGACGCCCTGCCGCCTCGCAAATCGCCGCCGCGTCGGCCGCGTCGTTCTTGCTACGCCGGACGTAAGGCTTCACATGCGCCGGCGGGATGAGCTTCACCGCAAAGCCAAGTTCCTGCAATTGCCGCCCCCAGTGATGTGCCGAGGAGCAGGCCTCCATCGCCACGACGCACCGCGGCAACATGTCGAAAAACTTCAAGAGCGTTCGGCGATTGACCGACCGGGCAATGACGACGAAGCCCGTCGCGTCGACCGCGTGAATCCGGAAGACCCTCTTGGCCATATCAAGTCCCACGCGGGTGACAGATGAGGTATCGATGATAGACTTGCCCACGGACGGCCTCCCTTCCAGATGGCGCTTCAAACGACGACCATCTTGGCACGCTTGATGCCGTTCGGGGCGCCGTCCACCCCATCAGCTAAGGGTCGACTCCGGCCGTTCGCTTCGCGCTTCCTGGATTAAGGCTGGGATTGAGGCCCAGAATTTATGCAACGGCTGTCTTCGGGCCTGGATATGGAAACCCTGCGCGCGGCGCGCCATTGCGCAGGCTCCGGGCTTGCGTTGAACGACCGCCAGATAGTGCCGCCAGTCGTAAACCGTTGTGGCGCTCTTCCGTTCGTGAGAGCGGCGAAGACGCGACGATGTTCGCAGACGGTCTGCCCCTCGGCGACGACGACGATGCGCTCGAGGTACCCGCGCGCTGACCCGGTCTGGCCCGATCTCTGCAGCCGAAGAACTCGTTCATCAAGTGCTGCGTTGAGCGTCCTGTGTGCCTGCTATTCCGCAACGACTGTCCTGCCGAGGTCGTCGCCCGGGCCGATCGCGTGGTCTCCTGTGTCCGCTCCGTACCCGGGAACGTGCTGGTGTTCTCGAGCGACATTTCGCTCCCCTGCGCGACACACTTCTGACGCAGGCGGTCATTACATGCACCTGGCGGATCCCGCGTATCTTGAGGTGGACGGAAGCCGGTCGAGCTCTACGCAGACTGCGAGGGGTGGGCGCGCGAGGCCATCCTAAACGTGGCCAGCTCAGGAAGATTCTCCAGGGACCGGACGATCGCCGAGTAGGCGGCCGAGATCTGGCACGCAAAGTCGTGCCCGAGTAGCGGAGATGTCGATGGTCCACGAGATGAAGGAGCCCGGGACCATATCGCCCCTGGCCGGCCGGCCGGCGCCGAAGGAGATGCTGGTCGACCTCGACCGGCTCGAGCGGCAGTATTACGAACGCAAGCCGGACCTTGGGGATCCCGACCAGCTCGTGAGTTTCGGCACCAGCGGACATCGAGGCTCGCCGCTGCGCGGTTCGTTCACCGAGTCCCACATCGTGGCCATCACCCAGGCCATCTGCGACTACCGCCGCGGCCAAGGCATCGACGGCCCGCTCTACATGGGCAAGGACACGCATGGCGTCTCCGGGCCTGCCCAGCGCACGGCGCTTGAGGTGCTGGCGGCCAACGGGGTCGAGACCGTCATACAGCGGGACGATGGCGTGACGCCGACGCCGGTCATCTCGTGGCGGATTCTCGCACACAACCGCGGCCGGAGGTCAGGCCTCGCGGACGGCATCGTGGTGACGCCGTCCCACAATCCTCCCGAGGACGGCGGCTTCAAGTACAACCCGCCCAACGGCGGCCCCGCCGATACGGACGTGACGGCGTGGGTGCAAGACCGCGCGAACGAACTTCTGCGCCGGGCCAATGCCGACATCAAGCGCGTGCCGTTCGCGGCGGCTATCAAGGCAGTCACCACATACCAAGAGGACTTTGTCCTGCCCTACGTCAACGACCTGCGGAACATCGTCGATACGGATGCCATCCGCAGCGCCGGCCTGAGGCTGGGCGTGGACCCCCTCGGTGGCGCGGCCAGGCCCTACTGGGAGCCGATCAACTCCGTCTATGGGCTCGACATCGTGGTCGTGAACCCGACCATCGACCCCACGTTCGCCTTCATGACGGTCGATCATGACGGAAAGATCCGTATGGACCCCTCCAGTCCCTATGCCATGGCGCGGCTGGTCGGACTCAAGGACCAGTACCGCGTCGCCTTCGCTAACGACCCGGACTCGGACCGGCATGGCATTGTGACGCGCTCCGCCGGGCTGATGAATCCCAATCACTACCTGGCCGTGGCGATCCGCTACCTGCTGCAGCACCGCCCCAGCTGGCCGGCCCACGCCGCGGTCGGCAAGACCCTGGTTAGCAGCAGTATGATCGATCGCGTCGTGCTGAAGCTGGGGCGCCATCTCTCAGAGGTGCCGGTGGGCTTCAAGTGGTTCGTGCCCGGCCTGTTCGACGGCTCCCTGTGCTTCGGGGGCGAGGAGAGCGCCGGGGCGAGCTTCCTGCGTCTCGACGGCACAGTATGGACGACGGACAAGGACGGTCCGATCATGGACCTGTTGGCGGCAGAGATTACCGCGCGCACGAGCAAGGATCCCGGCGAGCACTACCGGGAGCTGACGGTCGAGTTCGGCACGCCCTGCTACACGCGCATCGATGCGCCGGCCACGCCTGCGGAGAAGGCCAGGCTTCAGAAACTTTCGCCGGCCGCCGTCCACGAGTCGGACCTGGCCGGCGAGCCCATCCTCGCGAAGCAGACCCAGGCGGCGGGCAACGATGCCCCGATTGGCGGCCTCAAGGTCGTGGCTCGGAGCGGCTGGTTCGCAGCACGGCCGTCCGGCACGGAGAACATCTACAAGATCTACGCGGAGAGCTTCCGGGACGAGAAGCACCTCGAGGCCATCGTCGGCGAGGCCCAGCAGATCGTGAGCAATGCCCTGGCGGGCAGGGCGTGAGGCGCGACCCCTCCAGCTCCGATCGTCTTCCAGGTCGACGTCGACAAACGACGATCGAAGTTGCGCTGACGACGGCGGCGCGTGACGCATGCGACGATCCGGGACGTCCCCGACCTGCCACCGCGAGTCCCCTGACCAATGGGGCGCTCAAGCTCGATCGGCTTCCGGACCGTCTGATCGTGCTCGGCGGCGGGGATACGTCGGCCCGGAGCTGGCCCAGGCCTATCGCCGCTTCGGCAGCCCGGGATCGAACTGTCCGGACAAGTCGAGCTCTGAAGGACTCGTAACCTCAGTATGCGTGCCTTGCGAGGCGCCGTTCGCGCAATGCGCACTGTTGACCCCCTGGAGACGATCGCGATTCGTTTGGTGAGTGACTGCCCTCGACCCCTTGCGGGCTTTCGAGAGCGACTTCCTAGGAGCGGTGAGCCCCGTTAAGCTGCCGTAGGCGCTATGGGCGCGGTGAGCCAACTGCGGCCGTTCGCCGCGTCGCTTCTTTTGCGTGGCTGATCGAGGCTAATCCAACAGGAGACGAGGGATGAACCGGCGGCAACTCTTTCTCTCGACAGCGAAAGCGGCGCTCCTCGCCGCGTTCGGCTCGTGGCTACCTAGCAAGGCAAGCGCGCAGGCAAGCGCGGCCGCCGCGCCGACCGAAGGCGTGCCGGCGCCCGTGGTGACGTTCGGGGGCGAATCCGCGCCGTACGGAACTCGCACCATCCCGGGCTATTCTCTGCCGGCGCCGAGAGCGCCGTTCGAAGGCACGATCGGATTCAACGCCGCCCAATCGTCGCAGTGGTGGCCGCGGCTGACCGTGCCGCCCAAGGGGGCGCCGAACATCCTCCTGATCATGACCGACGACGTCGGCTTCAGCGCCCCCTCCACATTCGGGGGGGTGATCCCGACGCCCGCGCTCGACCGCATCGCCAAGTCGGGCCTGACCTATACCCGGTTCCACACAACGTCGCTCTGCTCGCCGACGCGCGCCGCATTGCTCACCGGCCGCAATCATCATTCGGTGGACACCGGCGTCGTCGTGGACCAGGCGACCGGCTACCCGGGATACGACAGCGTCATACCGCGCGAAGCCACCGCCATCGGCGAGATCCTGAGGCAGCACGGTTACGACACGTCGTGGTACGGCAAAGAGCACAACGTGCCGCAGTGGGAGGCGAGCCAGCTCGGCCCCTTCCACAACTGGCCGACCGGGCCGATCAAGGGGTTCGACTATTATTACGGGTTCATCGGCGACGACACCACCCAGTGGACGCCGAACAACCTGTTTCGCAACACCACGCCGATCGAGCCCTATCTCGGCAATCCCGGCTGGAACCTGATCACCGCGATGGCCGACGAGGCGATCGGGCGCATCCAAGCGCTGAACGAGGTCCAGCCCGACCGGCCGTTCATGATCTACTACGCGCCGGGCGGCACGCACGCGCCCCACCACCCGACGCCGGAGTGGGTGAAGACGATCAGCGACATGCA
>JAFAHL010000102.1 GCA_019237215.1 Hyphomicrobiales bacterium
GCGACCCGGTGCGGGCGACGTTCCAGTTGCTCGACTACGACGCCAAGCGCATGCACTTTTTCGAGCAGCTCTTCCACGCCAGTGAAGGCTGGGTGGCGGCGACATCCGAGAACATGTCGCTGCACGTCGACATGACGGCGGGCAAGACCGTGCCCTTCCCGGATGACGTCGCGCGCGGACTTGCGCGCATGCAGGCGTCGCACGCCAATCTGCCGCGCCCGGAGGCCACCGGCCGGCGGATTGCGATGCCGGGGAAGCGCTGAACGGCCCCTCCCCATTCGACGCGACGAATGCCATCTTTAGCTTGAGATTCGCCGCGACCATGCGGTGCGCCGGCATCAGCCGTCGCGACCCATCACGGAACGAGCAATGGCCGAACCGGGCAAAGCGCCGCGCCACGACCCGCATGCGCCGCCGATGCCGCAGCCAGGCGGGATCGCCGCGCGGGCGCGCGCGGCGGCGCTCGCGCCCTATCTCCAAGATCTCAATCCGGAGCAGCGGCTGGCGGTCGAGATGCTGGAAGGTCCGGTACTGGTGCTCGCCGGCGCGGGCACCGGCAAGACCCGCGTGCTGACGACGCGCATCGCCCACATTCTCGCCACCGGGCGCGCGCGTCCCAGCGACATCCTGGCGGTCACCTTCACCAACAAGGCGGCGCGCGAAATGAAACAGCGCGTCGGCACCATGGTCGGGCAGATCGTGGAAGGCATGCCGTGGCTGGGCACCTTCCATTCGATCGGCGTGAAGATCCTGCGCCGCCACGCCGAACTGGTGGGCCTCAAGCCCGATTTCACCATCCTCGACCAGGACGATCAGATCCGCCTCATCAAGCAGCTCTTGGAGGCGGACAACATCGACGAGAAGCGCTGGCCCGCGCGCGTGCTTGCCGGCCTCATCGACAGCTGGAAGAACCGCGGGCTCACGCCCGACCAGGTTCCCACCGGCGAGGCCGCGAGCTTTGCCGGCGGCCGCGGCAAGAAGCTCTATGCCGCCTTTCAGGAGCGGCTGAAGGTGCTCAACGCCGCCGACTTCGGCGACCTCTTGCTCGAATGCATCCGCCTGTTCCGGGACCAGAGAGAAGTGCTGCGCCAGTATCAGGCGCGGTTTCGATACATCTTGGTCGACGAGTATCAGGATACGAACGTGGCGCAGTATCTCTGGCTGCGTCTGCTGGGGCAGAGCATCCCTCCGGCGTCATTGCCGGGCTCCATCCCTTCACGCGAAGGAGATGGATCACCGGATCACGCGCCTTCGGCGCGGCTTGGTGATGACGAAAACAGTGAGCCGCACGCGCCGGCGCGCACGCTCAAAAACATCTGCTGCGTGGGAGACGACGATCAGTCGATCTACGGCTGGCGCGGGGCCGAGGTGGACAACATTTTGCGCTTCGAGCACGATTTTCCCGGCGCCAGGGTCATCCGCCTCGAGCGCAATTACCGCTCCACCGCCCACATCCTCGCCGCCGCCTCGCACCTCATCGCCCACAACGAGGGCCGGCTCGGCAAGACGCTGCGCACCGAGGACGCGCCGGGCGAGAAGGTCAAGGTCACCTCGTGCTGGGACTCCGAGGAGGAGGCGCGCGCCATCGGCGAGGAGATCGAGCAACTCCAGCGCGACGACGGGCGCGGCAATCCGCATCCGCTCGACGAGATCGCCATCCTGGTGCGCGCCTCCTTCCAGATGCGCGAGTTCGAGGATCGCTTCGTCACGCTCGGCCTGCCCTACCGCGTGATCGGCGGCCCGCGCTTCTACGAGCGCCAGGAAATCCGCGATGCGCTGGCTTATCTGCGCGTCATCCACTCGGGAGCCGACGACCTCGCCTTCGAGCGCATCATCAACGTGCCCAAGCGCGGGCTCGGCGACGCCACCGTGCAGCTCCTTCACGACCACGCGCGGCGCCGGCGCGTGCCGCTCACCGCGGCGGCGCAGGCGGTGACCGAGACCGATGAGCTCAAGCCCAAGCCGCGCGCGGCGTTGCGCGATCTCCTTGCCGCGTTCGAGCGCTGGCGCGGCCAGAACGCCACCCTCCCGCACACCCAGCTCGCGGAAATCGTGCTCGACGAGTCCGGCTACACCGAGATGTGGCAGAAGGACCGCTCGGCCGACGCCGCCGGACGGCTCGAAAACTTGAAAGAGCTGATCCGCTCCATGGAGGAGTTCGAGAACCTCGCGGGCTTTCTCGAACACATCGCGCTGGTGATGGATACCGAGAAGAGCGAGGGCGAGGCGGTGTCGATCATGACCTTGCATTCTGCCAAGGGGCTCGAATTCGACACCGTGTTCCTGCCGGGCTGGGAGGAAGGCCTGTTCCCGCACCAGCGCACGCTCGACGACCAGGGCCGCGCCGGGCTCGAGGAGGAGCGGCGCCTCGCGCATGTGGGCATCACCCGCGCGCGCCGGCGCGTCAACATCTACTTCGCCGCCAACCGGCGCATGCACGGGCTGTGGTCGTCGAACATCCCCTCGCGCTTCCTCGACGAATTGCCGGAGGGGGACGTCGAAGTGGCGGAGTCCAAAGGCGGCTTTGCCGCCTACGGCAACACCGGCGCCTCGCGCTTTGACGAGATGACCCACTTCGGCTCGAGCTACGGCACGCCGGGCTGGCAGCGCGCGCGGGCCCGCGGCCGCTTCGGCCGTGACGGTTTCGATGACGACGGCGAGGGCTATTCAGCCGACGATGCATCGCACGACCGCGCCACGGCGTCCCCTCCCCCGCGTGCGGGGGAGGGACAGGGAGGGGGCATGCACGCGAGCCTCCGCCGCAAGCCGCGCACGCGCCTTCCGCTCACCATCGAAGGCGAGCTCGTCGCCAAATCCACCGGCACCGTCTCCGAGTTCGCGATCGGCGACCGCGTCTTCCACCAAAAATTCGGCAACGGCAACGTCACCGCCATCGACGGCAACAAGCTCACCATCCAATTCGACAAGGCGGGCGAGAAGCGCGTGGTGGATAGTTTCGTCGAGCGGGCGTGAGAAGCGCACCCCAGACGCGTGGCCGGTTTCGCTCCACCACGGCTATCATTTGCGCAGCTGAAACATCACCAGCGCCGCGAGCATGACGCCGCCGCCGAGCATCTGCAGCGGCGTGAGCACCTCGGCGAGAAAGAGCGCGCTGCCGATGGTCGTGAGCAAGGGCTCGAGATTCATGAACAGCGCGGTGCGGAACGGCCCGATGCGCACCGTCGAGGCGAACACGCCGAGCAGCCCGGTGGTGACCGCGGCGCTGAGCCCGATGAGCGCGAGCCAGCCGGACGCGTTCGCGGGCGGCTGCCAGTTCCTCGTCGCCAGCGCGACAACCACGAATATCGCTGTCGAGGACAGCAGCGAGTACCAGGTGATGCGCAGCGCATCGGCGCCGGAAAGGAGGCCGCGGGTGACGAGCAGGATCGCCACCCGGCAGACGGCAGCACCGAGCGCGGCCAGGATGCCCGTCGCCGCCAGCGTCGTCGGATGCGCGCCGATCATCAGCGCCAGGCCCAGGAACGCTGCGATCGCCGCGGCGGCGCCGCGCCACGTGACGCGTTCGAGGCCGCTCGCCGCCGCCGCCAGCCCGGTGAGCAGCGGATAGACGAAATAGGTGAGGATCGCGATCGGCACCTCCACAGCCTCGATCGCCTTGAACACGAGAAAGACGTTGCCCGCGAACAAGACGCCGAGGCCGAGCGCGATCCATGTCTCGCGCCGGCCAAAAGCGGCGCGCGACGGAACGAGTTGCATCCAGCCAAGGAGGATCGCAAGGCCGATCACGGCGCGCACAGCCGACATGGTGAGCACGTCGGCGCCGTCGATCAGCACGACCTTGCTCAGTACGTCGGCGCAGGCAAACGAGGAGGCGCCGAGCACGGCGGGGCCGATCTGCGCCGGACCACTGCCGACGTGCGGAGTCGAGAGCTTGTTCACGGTAAGGATGTGTTACGTGGGACGACGTTGCCGGCCGACACTAGCCGGAACGCAACGCCGACGAAATCGGCGCGGTGCGCAAAGCGCACCAGCTGGCGCTGCGGTTCACTCGTGTGCTCGATGTTGCGGGGCCGCGCTCGCGCTGAGCGGAGCTAGCCGTTCCGGTTGCCTCGCGCTCGGCCGCTCGGCGGGAGGTTCCAGGTTCCGCCTCTCCCATAGCCCGTGCCGGGGTACGGATTGGGCGTGCAGAATCCATAAACGCCCGACACGCTCGCGAGGCATTGCTGCTGCGAGGTGTAGCTGCAGTTAATGCCGCTATGGCCGGTGCCGTAATTGGCGCACCAACTGCCGTCCGCAGCGCGGGCGCCAGTCGTGGACAGGGATAGGGCAGCGAATGCGATGAACGCGAGCGGGATCGTGCGCATGAATGCCTCCTCGGCCACTCCCCGATCGAATGCGAATTTTAGCACATGGGACCGAGTTCCGACAGTACCGCGCCACGCTCCGCATGGATTCGCAGCAGAGGCGACGCGCTATGCGCGGGGATGAGCGGATTTCAAACCTGATCCCTGTGGAGAGCGTTGGGCGGCCTTCGACATGAAGAGCCATAAGATCCACGGTCACATATTGTCATCTTTCCCCTTCAGCAGATCGGCGGAAATGACCACGGCTTTCTTGTCGCCGAAGTTCTTCCACCAATGCGACAGGTTCGGCGTCTCAACGATGACATCGCCCGGCACATGCTCGACCGGAACCGCGCAGTTCGATGCATATTCGGTAAGGTTGCCCTCCAGAAGATAAGCGATCGCCGGCCGATCCTTATGCTCGTGCCAGGGGACGATGCCGCCTGGCGCGACTTCCAGCCGCCGCAACCTGAATGATCGATCTTTGATGTCGACCGGGGATTTGGTCACATCGATCGTCGCGGTGATCATGTCGACGATGCTCTTGGAGGCCTCGAGTTTTCCCCCGTCCCAGACTTGATCGGTCGGTGCGCCGCGGACATTTTCCTTTTTTTGATCGGCCGGGCATTCGGCTGCGAGCGCGGCAGGCGCGAAAGCCGCATGCAGGCTGACGAGGAAGCCGGCAACCAGGATGCCAAGTCCGAGTGGACGTCTCTCGCAGCGGCCGTTCATACGTTTTGCTCCATTTGAAATGCATTGGCACGGAGAGCGAAGATTGACCTTGACGCAATAGTCATGACGGTGTCAAACGCGGCGGGCTATTGACACCGTGTAGCTGCTCGGCATTTGCGTCTTGCGGCGATCTGTTTCGTAGGTCGGGCATGCGCCGGCCGTCTCCTGCGGCGGCGTTTCATAGGAGCCTCCAATATGTTCAGCCCAATCCCAGCTGGCCATCTTTGCCGTGCAGCGGCACTCGCTGGTCTCGTTTTCTGCTCGGCAGCGCTTGTGTCCGCCGCGAACGCGGGCGACTGTCCGGCCGACCAGGTCAAGGCCAATGTCCGCCAGCCGGTTGATTTCAAAGCAACCGGCGTCACCGACACGGTTCTCGCGGCGAACGACCTCAGCAAGGAACCGATCAAGGCGGACGGACGCATGCAGCGTGTTCGCAAGCTCGTGATCCAGCCCGGCGGCGTGGTGCCGTGGCACAGCCACAACGATCGGCCCGCCTTGATCTACATCATCGATGGCGAGATCAACGAATACAACAGCAATTGCGCCGTTCCAATCGTCCACAAGGCCGGCGATGTGGCGCGCGAAACGTACGGCACCTCGCACTGGTGGAAGAACCTCACCGACAAGCCTGTCACGCTGCTGTCATTCGACATCCTGCACGATCCCAACGACCACAATATGTGAGCGTTCATGCATGATCAGGGCGGCGCATCCCGCGATAGCGGGACGCTGCACCCGTTTCAATTGGATCATGTCGCAGATGCCAAACGCTATTGATGCGGCAGCGGAGACCCACACCGCGATCGGTTTCCTGTTTCGGTTTTTCGTCATCGCGTTGACCGCATTCCTCACGGTCGTCGACCTGTTCGCGACGCAGGCCATTCTTCCCTCGCTTGCGCGCCATTACGGGGTGACTGCCGGAGCAATGGGTTTCGCCGTCAACGCATGTACGCTAGGGATGGCGATTGCTGGGTTGGGTGTCGCGTACTTCAGCCCGCACATCGACCGGCGGCGGGGCATCCTGGTCGCGCTGATTGTGCTGGCAATTCCCACGAGCTTGCTTGCCAGCGCGCCCAACCTGACGGTTTTCACGTTGCTGCGCATCCTGCAAGGGATGTGCATGGCGTCCGCGTTTACCTTGACCCTCGCCTATCTCGGCGAGAACACGAGCTCAGGTGATACCGCGAGTGCGTTCGCGGCCTACATCACCGGAAATGTCGCCAGTAATCTGATCGGCAGGCTGATATCGGCCGGGGTTGCCGATCACTTCGGGCTTTCCTGGAATTTCTATTTCTTCGCGTTGCTCAATCTATCCGGTGCCGTGCTTGTCTATTTCACAGTGCACAAGGCACCCCCGATGACGGACATGGGAACCGCGGCGCGTTCGCCGTTCGCTGCCTGGGTCACGCACCTGAAAAACCCGGCGCTGCGGGCGGCGTTCGGGATCGCGTTCTGCATTCTGTTCGCGTTCATTGGGACGTTCACCTATGTGAACTTCGTCCTGGTCGGCGAACCTTTCTCGGTCGGCGCCATGATGCTGGGCTTCGTGTACCTGGTGTTTCTGCCTTCGATTCTCACAACCCCGCTGGCCGGCCGTGCGGTGCAATGGCTTGGTACCCGACCAACCATGTGGTCCTCGCTTGCCCTGGCTGCCTTGGGATTGCCGCTCATGCTCACCCCCAGTCTCATCGCCGTGTTGATCGGAATGGTCCTGGTCGGGGTTGGTACCTTCTTTGCGCAGGCGACCGCCACCGGATTCGTCGGCCGCGCGGCGACGGCGGACCGCGGAGCCGCAAGCGGCATTTATCTCGCCTGCTATTTCTCCGGCGGCCTCATCGGCAGCGCAGTACTCGGCCAGTTCTTCGACAAATTCGGCTGGCACGCCTGCGTGGCCGGGATAGCGCTGTCGTTGCTGGTGGCGGTGGCCCTGACGTTCTGGCTGATTCATGAGGCCGAGCGCATGCAGCAGCCTCAGACGGGCTCGCCCGCTGCTGCCGGATCGTCCTGCTCGATATAGGCGCGCAACGCGACAAGGTCGGCAATAGCCTGCGGCGATCAGATCGGTGTCATTAACGCGTTCTTGCCGGGCAAGGCTCCGCCGCCCCCACCGGCTTCGCGTGTCGCTTCCAAAGAAAAGCCCTGCTCAGCGCGGGGCTCTTGTCACACACTCACTTCTTGCACGGCTCCTGAAATCCGTAGCCACGCAGGGAGTCGACGTGGGTCACGCACATATTGCCGCGTCTATTCGGCCCGGGAGCGGCGTACCACTCATTCGGCTGGGCAGAGTTTGCGGCATATGATCCAGGAGTAACGGCATAGGGCGGCCCACCAGAGCCGGGGGTGAAGGCCGTATTGCCGGTATAGACCGCAGGGGGCGCGCCATAGTTCTGAGCGCGATAGCTCTGACGGGCAGTGCGACGGTAGGCTCGACGGGCATGTCTTCGAGAAGGGGCGTAGGCTGGCGCAGGGGCGTAGGCTGGCGCAGGGGCGAAGGCTGGGGCCGGAGCGCCATATTGTGCATTCGCCCCCGCCACCCAGGCGGTCGGAGCCAAAATGCCCACAGTTGCGATTGTGATAAGCGCGCGTTTCATCGTTTACCTCCCTTTGCGTTTGCGGAAATAAAGCCAGCGTAAAATAATGCTGGCGTAGAGGCGAATGTTCCAAACGATTACAAGTAAGCCCCCCCTGTCCCAATCGCCGCCATTAGCTGAGCCGGAAACTTTTCGGCGGGCTCATCTCGTAGACGAGAACCCCGCCCGACTGTGATAATCCAAAGGGAGGTTCGGGCGGGGTCTCGGGAACCCCCACGATTGGATTCTGGCGAATGCAAAAGGGGGGCTCCGGCTGGAAGAACCAAGGGGCGCGTCGGAGGTTCCGCCCCAATTCGCTTTGATCTGCTGCACCGCGTTGATGACGCAAATGGCACGAAGCGGCATTTCGCTGCGGTGCCAATGGTTGACCGCCATTGGAGGTGAAGCGGACATTGGGCGCGCGTCGCGGTCATGTCGATCGGGAGCGATTGACCCAAAGCGGACCTAGATGAGACCAAAATTCCGCATTGCAAGCGACCCCTGCCGGAGCGTGGGCGCTCTCGTCCGGGTCGCCTGCCGCCGGTGGGTTGCGAGATATTAGCTTGCGTCCTCGATTGGGGGGAGCCACCCAAAGGTTACATGAGTTAGTGCGTCGCTATCAGTAAGGTCGAACTATGCTAAATCACTGGCTAATTGACCTCATCGGTCACGTTTCCGGTCTCAGTGATGCACAACTTAGGCAAATTGAGAAATCGTTGCCAGCGACCAAGGCGCTGATTGATCTTCTCAATAGGGCACAGCCGATTATCGAACAGGCGCAAAGCCTGTACGCTGAAGCTGAGCCGCTGATC
>JAFAHL010000109.1 GCA_019237215.1 Hyphomicrobiales bacterium
GCCGGCGTGCCGTGCGGAGCGAACACGCCGTTCCACGAAACCACCTCGTAGCCGGGAACGCCCGCCTCCGCGACGGTCGGCACGTCGGTAAAGAACGGCGAGCGCTCCTTGCCGGTGGTGGCAACGGCGCGGATCTTCTTGTCGAGCAGGGTCGCTTTCATCGGGGCATAGAAATCCACCATCAGCTGCACGTCGTTGCGCATGAGGGCGACGATGACGTCGGGGGTGCCGCGATAAGGGATGATCTGGAAGTTGAGATTGGCCGAGGCTTTGAACAGCTCGCCCGCCAGATTCTGGGTGCCGCCGACATTGATGGTGCCCACGTTGAGCGTGCCCGGACGCGCGCGGGCGCCCTTGATGAAGTCGTCGAGCGTCTTGAGCTCGGACTCCACGTTGGTGGCGAACACCAGATCGAAGGCGCCGATGGTGGAGATGGTCGCGAATTCCTTCACCGGATCGAACGGCAGCGCCTTGTAGATGGCGGCGCTGATCGAGGTGCCGTTGGTAACGAGGCCGATGGTGTAGCCGTCGGGCGCTTGCGAGAGCACCGCCCGCGCCGCCGCGATGCCGCCCGGTCCGGGCTGGTTTTCCACCACGAAACGCTGCCCGAGCTTGTCGCCGAGCTTCTCGGCCGCGAGACGGGCGGTGATGTCGGCGACGCCGGCGGCGCCGAACGGCAGGATGAAGCGGACCGGACGGTTGGGATAATTCTGCTGCGCGCGCACGCGTATCGGAAACATCCCGGCGGCTGCAGCCGAGGCCGCGAGCGCCAGCTGCCGCCGCGTGATGCGGTTGCCGGTCATTTTCGCCTTCCCGTTTCGTTACGCCGTCGAAGCGCGCGTGCCCGACGTGTGGTCGCGGTGAAGCACGCCGGTGCGTTGCATGCAACACCCGTGCCTAGTGTGGCGGTTCAGAAGTCCGCATCATTGTTGCAGCAAGTCCGAAGTGCGGACTTCTGAACCAAAGCCACACTAGATCAATGAGTTGCCAGTGTCCTTCGATTCCGAAGTTCGCAAACGAGGCTGCGACACAAATGATGCGAACTTCGGAATCGGGACACTCGCGACTTTCGGTCGTTGCCGGCAACTGCGACGAAAGCTCACACCTTCTCCTCGATCACGCTGGCGCGCACGTCGTCCTCGATCAGCCGCCAGATGTGATCCACATAGCGCACGAATTCGGCCGTGCGCTTGATCGCGAGCGAGCGCGGACGCGGCAGCTCGATCACGACGCTCTCGCGCAGCCGGCCCGGCCGACGCGCGAACACGAGCACGCGGTCGGCGAGGAACACCGCTTCGTCGATCTGGTGGGTGACGAACAAGACGGTCTTGCGGCCATCCTCCCAGATGCGCATCAGCTCGGTCTGCATGATCTCGCGGGTCTGCGCGTCGAGGGAGGAGAACGGCTCGTCCATCAGGAGGATTTGCGGGTCGATGGCGAGCGCACGGGCGAGGTTGACGCGCTGACGCATGCCGCCCGAGAGCTGGCGCGGATGGTAGTGCTCGAATCCCTCGAGGCCGACGAGCTTCAGGAGCTCCATCGTGCGCCGCCGCTCGGCCGCGCCGACGTGACCCGCGACCTCGCGCCCGATGATGGCGTTCGCGAACACCGTGCGCCACGGCAAAAGATTGTCGCTCTGGAACACGAAACCGCGGTCGCCGCCTGGGCCGCGCACGGCGCGCCCGTCGAGCGTCACCTCGCCCGAGCTTGCCGGTTCGAGCCCCGCGACGATGCGCAGAAACGTCGTCTTGCCGCAGCCGGAAGGGCCGACGAGCGCGATGAACTCGCCGCGCTCGACCGCAAGGTTGATGTCCTGCAACGCCCGCAATTCGCCGAAGGTCTTGCCGAGGTGGGAGACTTGGAGCTTGCGCGCCATCCGCTCTAATCCTTGGGCTCTAATCCTTGGTCCAGGGCACGAGCCGGTTTTCCAGCCAGCCGAAACCCGCGGTGAGCGTGATCCCGGCGACCGCGAGCACGATCACGCCGGCAAACAGCTCCGGCATGTTGAAGGCGTCGGCCGACTGCGCGATCAACCGCCCGAGTCCCGCGCGCGAGCCGAACAGCTCCGCCACCACCACTCCGATCAGGCCGCGCCCGATCCCGAGCTTGAGCCCGGCAAGGATGAAAGGCACCGCGGACGGCAGCGACACCTTGAAGAAAATCTGCCGCGGGGTCGCGCCGAACGAGCGCAGCATCTCGATCAGCCGTTCACTGGTGGTGCGCAGGCCGGCCTCGGTGTTGATGGTCACCGGAAACAGCACCAGGAAGATGACCACCAGCACCTTCGACCAGATGCCGATCCCGAGCCAGAGAATGAACAACGGGGCGAGCGCGATGGTCGGCGTGGCGTAAAGCCCCGAGATCCACGGCTGCAATACTCGCTTCATGGTGGCGCTTTCGGCCATGGCAAAGCCGATCATCACGCCCAACACGCTCGCGATCGCGTAGCCGAGCGCGAACTCGATCGCGCTGATCGACATGTGCCGCCACAGCTCGCCGCTTTTCGCGAGCGCCGCAATCGCGCCGAAGATCTGCGAGGGAGCGGCGAGAAAAAGCGCGTTGGCGACGAGAAAGCGGCTCACCACCTCCCACAGCAGCAATCCGCCAAGCACCGACACGACGCCCGCGAGGTAAAGGCGGGGCAACCGCATCCGCAAACCCGGGCGCGATTGCACTTCCCCCTGCACGACTTGCCCCTCGCCGCCACTCACTTGCGACAAATCCCTTCGCGTCTGCTCTACAACGGCGCTGCGATGTCGGTGCGCTTCACACGAACGCGCTCCAACTCAATCGCTCAGCTGGGTCACACCCGGCAGCACGAAGCGCTCGAGGTTGGTCGAGCCTTCGATGTCGCCGAGGCCTTTGAGCGCGGCGAGCAGCGCGCCCATCTTCGCCTTCGAAACCCTGCCGGCGGTTTCGAAGAACTCGTTCTTATGCAGGAAATCGTAGGACCTCGCCACGTCGTCTTGCTTGAGCTTGCTCGCCTCGACCATGATGTCGATGGCCTCGGCGCGGTTTGCCGGATCGGAGAACCAGGCCACGCTCTTGGCGTTGACCGAGAGCACCTTTTCGAGCGTCGCCTTGTGCGCCGACGCCCAGGCGCGGCCGACCACGGTGCCGGTGAACGGCAGCTCCTTGGCGTAGTCGACGGTGAGGCCGAGATTGGTGAAGCCGGCCGACTCGGCGTAGAAGTTGAATGGCGGAAGCAGGATCGCGGCGTCGACCGCGCCCGATTGCAGCGCCGAGAACCGCGCCGAGGTCGCGCCCGCGAACACGGTGTCATAGTCGCCGGCCTTGAGCCCGTTCGGATCCGCCATCCGCTCGAGGTAGATGCGCGTGATGTCCTTCGGGCCGCCGATCGAGATGGTCTTGCCCTTGAGATCCGGCCAACGCTTGATCGCGGGTTTGGCCAGCAGCGCATAGGGCGGCGCCTGTATCTCGATCCGTACGATGGCGATGGGTGCGCCCTTGTCGACGGCGCGGATCGGATCCGCAAGCCCCGTCGACAAGGCGAGATCGATCGAGCCGGCGGTGAGCTGTTGCACCAGCGCCGCGCTCGACTGGATGAAGACGAGGTCGAGCTTTACGTCCTCGGCGGCGAAGTATCCCTTGCTGAGGCCGATATAGATCGGCCAATGGGTCGAGGAGATCGCGCCCACCAAGCCGACGGTCACCGTTTCCGCCTGCGCCGGCGTCATGGCGACGGCCGCGCCCGCGACCAGCCCCGCAAGCGCATGTCTCAGCCATCGACCCATGACCATGCTCTACCCCGTCATCGCTTGGCGATCTGCGCGCGATAGTGTCGCGCGATCTCGGCGCCGGTCGCCTTCCACACCCGCGCGTGAGCGCAGATGTAGCCGAGCGCGGCGTCGAAGGCGTCGATGCGATGGGGCACGCCGGTCAGGTAGGGATGCAGCGCGATCGCCATGACGCGGCCCGATTGCGCGCCCTCGCGATAGAGCACGTCGAACTGCCGACAGATCATGTCGCGGAACTCCTCGGCGGTGCGGTGCAGCCGCTCGAACACCGGTTTGTCGTTGATCTCGTGGCTGTAGGGGACCGAGATGAGCCGTCCGCCGCCGTCGAGGCTCATGACGTAGGGCTGGTCGTCGTTGGTCCAGTCGCAGACGTATTCGCAGCCTTGCGCCGCCAAGAGGTCGAGGGTGTCCCAGGTCTCCTGCAGGCCCGAGCCCAGCCAGCCGACCGGCCGCGCACCGGTGGCTTCCGCGATGGTCGCCAGCGCGCGCGCAATGATCGCCTTTTCCTCCCCCGGCGGCGCTTCGTTGAGGCGCCGCGTGTTGCTTTCGCAGTGACCCATCCACTCCCAGCCGCGCTTTCGACCCTCCTCGATGATCTCGGGATGATAGGCGCAGAGCTCGCTGTTGAGCGCGACCGTGGCGCGGATGCCATGGCGGTCGAGCGCCTGCATGAGGCGGAACACTCCCACGCGGTTGCCGTAGTCGCGCGCCGACCACGACGGGATGTCGGGCACTGGCGTACCGGGGCCGCCGGAGCCCGCCGGCACCTTCTCCATGAGCGAAAAGAACTCGATATTGGGAATCACCCAGAGCGCCACATGGGCGCCATCCGGCCAGGTCAGGCGCGGGCGCCGGATGATGGGTGAATATGGAAACGGGCCGTAAGGCGCGGGCTTCATCTTCTACCTTGCGCTCCTAGTCAGCTCGCCTTCCTCACCGCCAAGCCGTCGAGATGGGCCACCACCTCATCGACGTGCATCACGTCCACGTATTTATGATGCATGTCGAACAGGTTGACCTTGTGGGAGAGAATGCTGCGGTCGAAGCAGCACTCCTCCACCAGCACGACGTGGAAGCCCAGCGAATAGGCGTCGACCGCGGTCGCGCGCACGCAGCCCGAGGTGCTCTCGCCGCAGATGATCAGCGTCTGCACGCCGAGCTGGGTGAGATGCGCAATCAGCGGCGTACCGAAGAAGACGCTCGCGCGCTGCTTGGTGATGACGACGTCCTGCGGCTGCGGCTTGAACTCCGGCCGGATGGCGTAATCGGCCGGATCGACCGGCGGCTTGTTGCGCTTGGTCGCGGTCACCAGGCTCGGACGGCTCTCCGCGCGCGCGTCGCCGGTCGAATAGAAGATGGGAAGGCCGGCAGCGCGCGCGGCAGCAAACAGCCGCTTGGTCGGCTCGATCGCGGCAAAGGCATATTCGCCGCAGCTGTTCGGATGCGCCTTGGCGAGCTCGGCCGGCGGCCGCGCCCCGCCGCGGTAGACCACGTCGTAAAGATCGATCGCGAGCAGGGCCGGGCTCGCGCCGATGAAGACCTTGCGGCGGTAGCAGGAATAGACCTCCAGCACGTCCGGCGTGACGATGTCCTTCCAGCAATGGTCCTCGAAATCGTCGCTCATGGTGTTGCTCCTGTCGGGCAAGCGCCGCGGCCGTGGGCCGCCGTCAACGCCGATCCGATTGAGCCTAGCGGGGCCTCGAGCCGATGTACATTTTGATCTCCGTCCGGGGAGCTCCAATGCAGTGATCGCCGCCTCGCCGCCACAACAAGCCGGGGAGAATTGGCGCGCACACACTCACAAGGCGCGCGGCGATTGCGGCTCACGCCTTCGTCGCCGGCTCGGTCTCGGCCATGAGCCAGTCGAGATAGCCGCGGTCGACGCTCTCGATCGGGAGCACGAGGATGGCGGGCGTGGTGTAGGAGTGCGTCTCTTTCACCGCCGTGCTCACGCGCCCCGCGAGCGAGCTGCGGGTCTTGATGATCATCACCACCTCCTCGCCGCGCTCGACCGCCCCCTGCCACCAATAATGCGAGATCATGCCGGGGAGGATGTTGACGCACGCGCACAGGCGCTGCTCGACGAGTGCGCGCCCGGCCCGCTCCGCCTCGACAATCGAGGGATAGGTCGTATAGACGAAGACCGCGCGCTCCATGTTCCTACCTTGCCGGTCGCGGGCGCCGCCTGCGGCCGCGTGCGCCTCGATGTCCGAGGCGCCAAATGTCCGAGGCACCAAGCGTCCCACGACGAGGCCCGCGATGAGCCCCGCGACCCAGAGCTTCGAGCGGATAGCCTTCGTCGCCAGCCCGATCCCGGAGGCGCGTGACGCGCTCGAACGGCTCGCCGACCGCTACGGCAACGTGGCGGCCAAAGACGCCGACGTCATCGTCGCGCTCGGCGGCGACGGGCTCATGCTGCAGACCCTGCACCGGTTCATGAAGACGGGCAAGCCGATCTACGGCATGCACCGCGGCACCGTCGGGTTTCTCATGAACGAGTTTCATCCGGATCAGCTGCCGGAACGCTTGGCCAAATCGGAGGTCACGGTCATCCACCCGCTGCTCATGTGCGCCCATGACAATGACGGCAACACGGTGGAGTTTCATGCCTTCAACGAGGTTTTCCTTTATCGCCAGACCTACCAGGCGGCGCGCTTGCGCATCCTGATCGATGGCGAGGAACGGCTGCGCGAACTGGTCGCCGACGGGGTGCTGGTGGCGACCCCGGCCGGATCGACCGCCTACAACCTCTCCGTTCAAGGTCCGATCATTCCGATCAGCGCGCCGCTGATGGCGCTGACCCCGATCAGCCCGTTCCGGCCGCGGCGCTGGCGCGGCGCGCTCCTGCCCGACAGCGCGCGCGTGCGCGTCGAGGTGCTCGAGCCCGAGAAGCGTCCGGTCGCCGCCGTCGCCGACCACGACGAGGTGCGCTCGGTGTCATCGGTCGACATCCAGATGGATCACAGCATCTCCATGCAGATGCTGTTCGACCCGGGGCACAACCTCGACGAACGCATCGTGCGCGAGCAGTTCGGGTATTGAAGATGCGGCTCCCTCGGCGCGAGCTGCTCCAGCGGCGACGCGAGCGGACCGCCGGCGGTCGACACGCCGGGGCAGACGCGCAATAATCGCCGACCATCGGCGCGGACCGGCATCGGATCCGTGCTGACTGCGAGACCGAGCCGCGATCCATGTTCTCGAAACTCAAAGCGGCATGGAGCCGCTTCGCCGGCGGCCGAGGAAGCGAGTCCGACGGGCCGCCCGCGGCAGCGGTTGAGTACAAGGGCTACCGCATCCGGCCGACTCCGTACCGGAACAACGGCCTCTACCAGACCGCCGGCATCATCGAGAAGGACACCCCGGAAGGCGTGAAAGAGCACCGCTTCATTCGGGCCGATACCCATCAAGGCAGGGAAGAGGCGATCGCCTTCGCGATCTCGAAGGCCAAGCAGATCATCGACCTGCAAGGCGATCGCATCTTCGCGCAAACCAACGGTTGACGGCGATACGGGGCGCCGCAGAGGACAAGCGCATCACGCTGCCGCTGCTGCAAATGGCGCTACGAGGACGCGGCCAAGATCGATTCGCTTGAGCCGTTCCGGTCCACGGGGGATCAAACGCAGCGGCGGCCTTGCAATGAGCCGTAGCATCAAGCGGCTGGTGGAGGAGACGATGACGAGATGCTTGACTGCGGCCACCGCATGTTTGCTGGGGGTTTTGGTGCAGGGACCGAGCCGAGCCGCCGAGATCGTCGTCTTGACCAATATGGGCGTGGTGTCCGCGGTGCGCGACCTCGCGGGCGCCTTCGAGCGCGCGAGCGGCCACAAAGTCATCGTCAGCTTCGAGCTGGGCAATGCGATGATGCAGAAGATCAATTCCAACGCGCCGGCGGATATGGTGACCCAGACCCCCGACGTGATCGATGATCTCATCAAGCAGGGCAAGGTCGTGGGCGAGCGCGTCGACTTCGCCCGCGCCGGGATCGGCGTCGCGGTGAAAGCCGGAGCGCCGAAGCCCGACATCGGCAGCGCCGATGCGTTCAAGCGCTCGATGCTCGCCGCCAAGTCGATCGCCTATTCGCGCGCCGGCGCGAGCGGCGTCTATGTCGCCAAGCTGATGCAGCGGCTCGGCATCGCGGATGAGCTCAAGGACAAGATCAAGCTTGTCGACGGCGTTCCCGTTGCCGAACTGGTGGCGAAAGGCGAGATCGAGATCGGCATGCAGCAGATCAACGTCATTCTGCCCGTTGCCGGGATCGATTACGTCGGCCCGCTGCCATCGGAGCTACAGGGTTACGTCGTGTTCGCCGCCGGGATTTTGGCGGTTTCGAAAGCACCAGAAGCGGCGCGGGCGATGGCAAAGTTCATGGCCGCGCCCGAGGCCGCCCCGCTCATCCGCAAGAGCGGCATGGAGCCGGCCACGCGTTGACGGCACGCCACCCACGCAACAAATGTTCAGCGCCCGCCGCGTGCCGCGCTCGCCGGCCTGGCGAGGGGGCAATCGGCTGGACCTGCCGCGGTGATCGGCCTAGGCTTTGTGGTCTTCAGGTAAGCGCGCCATCAGGCGGTCGTTCCGCGCCGCGCACCTCATGGAGGAAGGCGATGGCTCAAGACACCGAGCTGCGCCGCCACAAGCGCGGCGGCATCTATTTCGACGATTTCGTGGTCGGCCACCTCTACGAGCACCCGCTCACGCGCACGGTCACGCAGATGGACAACATGTTGTTCTCCAACATGACGTTGAATCCGCAGCCGTTGCACATCGATCGCCATTTCTGCGAGCAGGAGACCGAGTGGGGCCAGCCGCTGATGAATTCGCTGTTCACGCTGGGACTGATGATCGGCATCATGGTCAACGACCTCACCGTCGGCACCACCATCGCCAATCTCGGCATGACCGAGGTGAAATTCCCCCATCCCCTGTTCGAAGGCGATACCGTGCACGTCACCACCGAGGTCATCAGCAAGCGCGAGTCGACGTCGCGGCCGGGCGCTGGGATCGTCGAATTCCACCATCGCGCCTATAACCAGGACAACAAGCTCGTGGCCGAATGCCGGCGCCAGGTTTTCATGCGCATGCGGCCGCGGTGATGCGTTCGCTGCTCTTTGTCCCGGCCGATGACGCAAGAAAGCTCGACAAGGCGATGGCGAGCGGCGCCGACGCGGTGATCGTCGATCTCGAAGATTCCATTCCGGCGCAAGGCAAGGCCGACGCGCGAATGCGGGCAGCGGCTTTCATCACGGATGCCGTCGAAGCCGCGCAGCGCCCTCGCCTCCTGGTTCGCATCAACGGATTTGCGACCGGTCTCGCCGACGCCGATCTCGACGCCGTGGTGCCCGCGCGTCCCGACGCCATCATGTTGCCGAAGGCTGAGGGCGGCGCCGATGTCATTCGCGCCGACGCGAAGCTCTCAGCGCGTGAGGCGATCGCGGGCCTGCCCGACGGTCACATCAAAATCGTCGCGATCGCGACGGAGACCGCGGCCGCGTTGTTTCTCGCCGGCACCTATGCCGGCGCCAGCGCCCGGCTCGAGGGATTGACGTGGGGTGCCGAGGACCTTTCGGCCGAACTCGGCGCGCAGGCAAACCGCGACGGCGACGGCCGCTTCCTCGATCCTTACCGGCTGGCGCGCGCGCTTTGCCTTGCCGGCGCCGCCGCGGCGCGGGTGCAAGCCATCGACACGGTCGCGGTCGACTTCCGCAATGCCGCGG
>JAFAHL010000207.1 GCA_019237215.1 Hyphomicrobiales bacterium
CGGGTCTGCACCTGCATGTCGCGGAAGCTCTTGGAATCCATGTAGCTCGAGTGCGGATCGAGTCCGGCCAGCATGCCGTTGATCGCCGATTCGATCAGCTTGCTGTCGTCGGGCTTTTCCACGTAGTCGGCCCGCACGCGCTCGAACACGTCGCCGAACAGGCTGAGCTGGCGATAGGTGTCGGCGGCGGCCGCTTGTGCGCGTGCCCCATCGAGCATGATGCGAGGATGGGTTGCGATCAGCGTCACGGCTACGCCGGCCGCCGCACCGAGGAGAATCAGGGAAGTCTTGCGCATGATCATCCGCGAACCTTCTGGCCTTCGTTTACGGCCCACCATGGGCCTGGATCGACGGGAACCCCGTCCTTGCGGAACTCCACATATAGTACGGGTTGGCTTGCACCGCCCGCTTTGGCAACGGCCGATTGGGCTCCGCCGCCCATCACTGCGACGGGCTCGCCCGTTACCACGAACTGCCCCAAGTCAACGGATATCCGTTCCATCCCAGCGAGCAAGACATGATATCCGCCGCCGGCATTAAGGATCAAGAGTTGGCCATAATTGCGGAAGGGGCCGGCGTAAACCACCCATCCGTCGCACGGAGCCGTGATCTGGCCGCCAGGGCGGGCGGCGATCGATACGCCCTTTTCGGTGCCTCCGAGGCCGTCGGCGGCCCCAAATTCCCTGATTCGGGCGCCGTTGACCGGCAGCGGCAGCATTCCCTTGGCCGAAGCAAAGGCAATGGCGGGGCTTAGCCGCCCCGGATCCTTGAGTGCGGCGAGATCCGGCCTGCCGCCCGCCGGCTTGCCGTCCTCGCTCGAGCGCGCGGCCGCCCGCGCGGCGCGGGCGGCGGTGTTAAGACCCTGTTCGAGCTTGGCGATCAATTGATTGAGATTTTCCGCCTGCCGCGCCAGCTCCGCGGCGCGTTGGCGCTCATCGGTGAGGGCCTGTTCTACCTCCGCCAATCGTTTTTGCCGCTCCTCGATGAACAGGGATAGCCGTTGGCGCTCGTCCGCGAGCACGAAAAGATCTCTGGCGAGGCGGTCGCGCTCGGCGGCAATTTGCTGGCGCAAGCGCACGAGCTCGGCGAGATCGGCCGCCAGCACCGCGGTTTGCTGTCGCATCTCGGGCAATACCGCGCCCAGCATCATGGCGGAGCGCACCGATTGCAGCGCGTCTTCGGCCCTGATCAAAAGACCGGGCGGCGCCTGTCGGCCGATCCGCTGCAATGCCGCCAGCACCTCGGCGATGACCCCGCGCCTTTGTTCCAATGAGGCCCGCAACGCCTGCTCCCTGTCGTCGAGGGGTTCGAGGCGCTCCTGCGTTTGGGCGATCCGCTCCTCTACGCCCACCACACGGGACGCCGTGTCGATGATCTGCTGATTGAATTTGCGCCGATCGTCGCCGATCGACTCGATCTCGCGTTTGAGCCGCGCCTCGTTCTCGAGCGTTCTGCGTTGCTCGGCGCGGAGCGCTTCCAACTCCTGGTCGTGTGCCTTGAGGGTATCCAGATTTGCGGGTGGGGTCTCGGCCTGCGCAGGCGTATGCGGCGCTTGCGCTGACGCGGCGAGGAGGCCGAGCCACAAAACTCCCGCCACCGCCAGCATTAGCGAACGCAGAACGACGGGAGAGCGCGAGGCCGCCGGCATGAATTCGTTCTATGCAAAAACGTTCCCACCGAAATACATAGCTATGATTGGCACCGGATTAAGACGAGGGGCAAGGCTTTTCGCGGTAGATGGACGCGTAACCGCTCGATTTTTCCGTCTTTTTTACGCCGCAGCGACCGATCACGCGCGGTGGTAGGGATGCCCGGTGAGGATGGTGACGGCGCGATAAAGCTGCTCCAGAAGCATGATTCGAATGAGCTGATGCGGCCAGGTCGCCGCTCCGAAGGCAATGGCGAGGCTCGCCTTTTCCCGTAGGCTGGGCGCCAGCCCGTCGGCAGCGCCGATGATGAACACGACCGCGGGCTTGTCCTGCCGTTGCCAATCCTGTAGCCGGCCGGCGATGATGGCGCTGCTCAAGTTCTCGCCGCGCTCATCCAAGATTACGGTGGCCGCGCGGTCGGGAACGATATTGGCGATGGCGATCGATTCCTCGAGCCTGCGCCGGGCGGCATCGCCGGCGCGGCTCTCCTTGATCTCGACGATGTCGAAGGCGCTTAAACCGGCGAAGCGACCGGCGTCAGCCGCGCGTTTACGGTAGCGCTCGGCAAGCTCGCGCTCCGGACCTTGCTTCAAGCGGCCGACGGCGGCGACCACGATGCGCATGCGTGACGATACGCATGGAGCGTGCGCCCGCTCAAGCCGCTCGAGCCGCTAACGGATTGCGTCAGCGGCCCTCAACTTGCCCGCCGCCCATGGGGTCGAGCCGGCGCCCACATCTTCTCCAGATTGTAGAAGGCGCGGACTTCCGGCCGAAACACGTGGACGATGACGTCGCCGGCATCGATCAGCACCCAGTCGCAGTGCGGCATGCCTTCCACCCGCGCAGGCAAGCCGGCGGCGGCGAGGTCCTCCAGCACGCGATCCGCGACCGAGCCGACATGGCGGTTCGACCTGCCGGAGGTCACAACCATGGTGTCTGCGATCGTTGATTTGCCGGTGAGATCGATGGTGACGGTGTCCTCAGCCTTCATGTCGTCGAGGCGGGCGAGGACCAGGCGAAGAATCTCCTCGGCGTCAGGTCGCACCTTGGAGATGGGTTCGGCGGCGCGGTAGGCGCCAGCGCGAGAGAGCACAGGTGTTGGCAGGGTCTTCCTTTCCTTTCGCTGCATCACCGCCCCGCGCGAAGCAGGGCAACCGTAAGATAGGCACGGCCGGTTAACGGTTTCAACCTGCCGCCGTTCCACAATCTCCATACTGTGGCGCTTTGGCATCACCTTTATGACGGGCGGCGCGCAGAGCGGTCGACGACAGCGGCGATTTCAGACCGTGGAGGTAAACCCAGGCCGGTGGCTTGCGGTTGGGCAGAGACTTCGCCGCCGCTTCAGGGATGCGCGCGCGCGCGAGCGCCTGGCCCGCGGGGCTGGCGCTCGCGTAGAGGCTCGGTCCGAGCCGGTCGACCACCGCGATCGGCACCATCGCGGCGATGCCACGCCATCTCTGCCAGCGATGGAAGCTACGCAGATTGTCGGCACCCATGATCCAGACGAAACGCACGCCCGGACAGTGTCGGCGCAAATACGCGATGGTTTTGTAGGTATACGGCGTGCCGATCTGCGCTTCCAAATCGGTGATGTCGATGCGCGGATGGTGCGCGAGCGCCTTGGTAGTGATGATGCGATCGGCAAGCGGGGCAAGTCCACGGGTGTCTTTGAGGGGATTTCCAGGCGTCACCAGCCACCAGACCCGGTCGAGATCGAGCCGCTTGATGGCGATCAGGCAGGCGCCGAGATGCGCCTCGTGCGGCGGATCGAACGTGCCGCCGAATAGACCGATGCGCATCCCCGGCGCGTGGGGAGGGAGCACGATGCGCGCCGTGGCCGCTTTACCCTCTTCCTGTGCGGGAGAAGGTTGCGCCTGCGCCAGCGGAGTTTTCACGGTCTGATCTGCCCCGATCCGTGCACGCGATACTTGAAGCTGGTCAGTTGCTCGAGGCCCACCGGCCCGCGCGCATGGAAGCGGCCGGTGGCGATGCCGATCTCGGCGCCGAAGCCGAACTCGCCGCCATCAGCGAATTGGGTCGAGGCGTTGTGCAACACGATCGCGGAATCGACCTCGTTGAGGAATTTTTCCGCCGCAGCATGATCTTCCGTCACGATCGAATCGGTGTGGTGTGAGCCGAAGCGCTCGATATGCTCGATCGCGGCGTCCACACCGTCGACCACCTTGGCGGAGATGACGGCGTCGAGATATTCGGTCGACCAGTCCTCCTCGCTCGCCGGCTTCACGCGGCGATCGACCGCGCGGGTGGCCTCGTCGCCGCGTACTTCGCAGCCGGCGTCGAGCAGCATGGTGACGAGTGGCTTGAGGTGGGTCGATGCGACCGCGCGGTCGACGAGCAGCGTCTCGGCCGCGCCGCAAACGCCGGTGCGCCGCATCTTGGCATTGAGCAGGATCGTGCGCGCCATGTCGAGCTTCGCCGCCCTGTCCACGTAGACATGGCAAATTCCCTCGAGATGCGCGAAGACCGGCACACGCGCCTCCGTCTGCACGCGCGCGACCAGGCCCTTGCCGCCGCGTGGAACGATGACGTCGATCGCGCCGTCGAGGCCGGCGAGCATCATCCCGACCGCGGAACGGTCGCGGGTCGGCACGAGCGAGATCGCAGCCTCCGGCAGAGAGGCTGTGCGCATTCCCTCGGTCAACGCGGCGTGGATGGCTTGGTTCGAGCGGTGGCTCTCCGAGCCGCCGCGCAGGATGGCCGTATTGCCGGACTTGAGGCACAGCGCCGCCGCATCGGCGGTGACGTTCGGACGACTCTCGTAAATGATGCCGACGACTCCGATCGGCACGCGCACGCGCTCGATGGTCATGCCGTTCGGCCGCGTCCAGCGCTCGGCGACCACGCCGACCGGATCGGCGAGGGCACGCACGACGTCGAGGCCGTCGGCCATGGCGGCGATGCGGCGCTCGTCGAGCGCGAGGCGGTCGAGAAAGGCCGCCGTCGCGCCCGCCGCCTTCGCCTCGGCCACATCCTTGGCATTGGCGGCCAGGATCTCCGCCTGACGCGCGCGGATCGCCGCGGCCATCGCCGCAAGCGCCCTGTCCTTTTGCGCCGTGGGCGCGAGCGCCAGCACGCGCGCGGCGCTTTTCGCCCGCTGGCCGATCTCGTGCATCAGGGCGGCGATGTTGGAGCCTTCGACGGTCTTGAGCGGCGCGGCCATGGCGAAATCCATGTTCTGAGCATTTCTCCTATCATGTTCGCGGCAATCCCGCGAGGCCGCACTTGTTGCCGCGCCCTCTTGGTAAATGTAATGACGGCAGGAGGGGGACGAGGGGCCGACAGATGAAGCTCAAAGATCAGGTTGCGGTCGTGACCGGCGCCGGACGCAATATCGGCGAGGAGATCGCCAAGCTGTTTGCCGCCGAAGGCGCCAAAGTTGCGATCGTCGATGTCGACAAGCCGCGGGGCGAGCGCGTCGTGGGCGCGATCAAGGGCTCGGGCGGCGAGGCCGAACTGTTCGCGGCCGACGTCTCCAAGGGCAGCGACGTCGCCGCCCTGGTCAGGGCGGTGGTGGAGCGCTTCGGCCGCATCGATATTCTGGTCAACAACGTCGCGATCTCCGACAACAAGCACATTTTCGACATCACCGAGGAGGAGTGGGACCGAGTGCTGGCGGTCACGCTCAAGAGCCAGTTCCTCATGGGCAAGCACGTCGCCCAACAGATGGCGGCGCAGGGTACGGGCGGGCGAATCGTCAACATCGGATCGACCTCCGGCTTCATGGGCAGAAGTCGCGCCCTCGCCTATTCGGCCGCGAAGGGCGGGGTCGCGAATTTGACCCGCGCCATGGCGGCGCAACTTGCGCCCCACAAAATCAGGGTGAACGCGATCGTGCCGAACAAGATCGGCTCCCCGGTCGGCAAGGACGAGTTCGATCCTTCGCGACCGGTGCCGAACATGGCCAAGCGCCCGGGCCAACCGCTGGAGGCCGCCAAAGCGGTGCTGTTCCTGGCGAGCGAGGATTCCTCGTTCGTCTACGGCGCCAATCTGTTCGTCGACGGCGGCGTCTCGGCGATGGATTTGTCGTGACCGGGAGCCAGCAATCAGTGATCAGCAATCAGACGAAGGCGCCTTTTCTGATTACTGACCACTGATTACTGATCCCTGATTCCCGTCCATTTCGGCGCATTCGTCGCCTTGATGCGGCGCGCGTCCTTGACCAATTCCTTGATCGCGCCGGTGATCGGCAGCGAGAGCCCCGCCTTGTCGGTCAGCTCGGCGACGATCTGCATGTCCTTGAGCGCCCAAGTGAAGGAGATCATGTCCCACTCCTTGAGCGCGTCGGAGGCGCCTGAGCTCATCAGCAATGCCGCGCGCAGCTTGCCGAGATCGATCCCGGTGGTCTCGGCCAGCCGGCCCGCTTCGATCAAGCCCACGGCATTGATCCAAAGCAGCAGGTTGTTCATGGTCTTGCCGACTTGGCCGTGGCCGACCTCGCCGAGATGGGCATAGTCGGAGCAAAAGCAGCGGTAGATCGCGCGTCCGCGCTCGACCACCTCGGGTTTGCCGCCAACGAGCGCGAGCAGCGTTCCGTCATCGGCGGCGAAGCGGCCGCGGCAGATCGGCGCATCGAGGATCGCGACGCCCGCCGCCCGCGCGCGCGCATCGAGCGACTTGACGGTGTCGGGCTTGGCGGTCGAGGACACCGCGATGATCGCGCCGGGCGCGAGAGCGGCGAGCAACCCGTCGCTTCCGAGCACGACTTGATTGACTTCGTCGTCATAGCCGACGCCGATGATGACGAAATCGGCCGCGCGAGCGACCTCGGCCGCAGTCGCGGCGGTGGCGGCGCCGGCATCGCGCGCCTTGGCGAGTTGTTTATCGTCGATGTCACAGGCGGTCACCTGGTAGCCGTGCTTGACGAGATGCTTGAGCATCGCAAGGCCCATGCGGCCGACGCCGACAATGCCCACGCGCTCCTTCTTTGCGGTTGTCATGGATGTCACCTATGCGCCGTAGGCCCCGTGGTTCTGCCCGCCCACGCGCCTATACCTTCGCCTTGAGCATGGCAGCGAGCGGCTTGCCGGCATCGGCTAGCTCGCTGGCGTCGACCGGCACCCCGCGCTCGATCAGCCGCCGCACCACCGCCATGTCGCGCTGCGCATTGATGCCCAACGCGTGCGCGAGGCGGGTGCCGTCGAGCTCGAACAGGAGCGCGGCGCCCGCGCCGAGCGGCCGGCGTATGCGCGCGCTCGGTTGTGCAACGGGCCAGCCCACGCCTTGGATATACATGTCGTGTTGCTCCGACCAGAACGAGGGCGCGACCTTGTAGACGACGTCGCCGCCGGCGACATTGCGGCCGGCGATCGCGCCGTGCTCCTGGGCATGCCGCCAGTTCTCCAGCCGCACCGGTCCGTGCGGTCCGGGAAAGCGCGTACAGTCGCCGGCCGCGAAGATCGCGGCATCGCTGGTACGGCCCTGGTCGTCGACCACGATGCCGTCTTGCGTGGCGAGACCCGCGGCCTTCGCCAGCCGATCGTCGGGCGCGACGCCGGTGCCGACCACGATGAGGTCGGCCGTGATGGTGTCGCCGCCACCGATGTCGACGCCGAGCCGGCCATCAGGCAGTTCGCGTAGCGCGGAGACGGCGGTGCCGACGCGGATATCGACACCGCGGATGCGGTGGCGCTCGTGGATCAGCTCGGAGATGTCGGCGGTACAGACGCGCGCGAGGATGCGCGGCGCGATCTCGATCACGGTCGTCTTGACGCCGAGCTCCGCGGCGGACGCCGCTACTTCCAACCCGATCAAACCGCCGCCGATGACCAGGAGCGAGCCGCCTTGATGCAGATGTGCCTTGAGCGCGCGCGCTTGCCCCTCGGTGCGCAGATAATAAACGCCCTTCTGGTGCGCCGGGAACATCGGCAGCATGCGATTGATCGAGCCGGTGGCGAGCACGAGCGCGTCGTAACCGATGCGCTCGCCCGCATCGGTCATCACCGCGCGCGCGGCGCGATCGATCGCCTGAACCGGCGTGCCGAGCTTGAGGCGGACGCCGCTTGCGGCAACGCCCTTCGGGCCGGCGATCGGCGCGTCGTGGGGCATCGCCTTTCCCGTGAGCACGGCCTTCGACAGCGGCGGCTTCTCGTACGGCTCTTGCGACTCCTCGCTGAGCAGAACGACATCGGCGGCAACGTCCTGCTGCTTGGCGGCGAGCGCCGCCGCGACGCCCGCCGGGCCGGCGCCGACAACGACGATCTTGCGCCCGGCATTCATCCGCCGCCTCCGTTCGGTGCGCGCTGCCGGGAATTATTGACACGTCTGCGACACTGCGCCTAGATGCGGCGGAACAATGGTCCGCAGAGCGGAACGAGCTCGGGTTCACGCCTGTGGCGCGCCGATGGCGAGAAGCGGATGGCGAGAAAGAAAGCAGCCGGCAACACCAACGGGCGGGGACGGCGCGAGCGGCTGTCCTCGGTCGCGACCGCGATCCGGCTGCTCAAGGCGTTCTCGGAGGACGAGGTCGAAATCGGCATCAGCGCGCTCGCGCGGCGCCTCGTCCTGGCGAAGAGCACCGTTCATCGGCTTGCGGTCACGCTGGTCTCGGAAGGTCTGCTGGAGCAGAACCGGGAGAACGGCAAGTACCAGCTCGGCATCGCGCTTTTTCGGCTCGGCGCGCTGGTGCGCCGGCGCATGAACGTCTCGAACGAAGCGCGGCCCTACCTCTACGATCTGCGCGAAAAGATCAACGAAAGCGTGCATCTCGCGATTCTCGACGAAACCGAGATCATGTATGTCTACAATCTCGAGGGCACGCATGCGATCCGCATGCGCTCCGATATCGGCGTGCGCAAGCCCGCCTATTGCACGGCCGAAGGACAGGCGATCCTCGCCTTTCAACCAAACGACGTGGTGGACCGCGTGATCGAGGCCGGCCTCGAGCCGCGCACGCCGAAGACCATCACCAGCGCGGAAAAATTCGTCAAAGCGCTCGGCGCCACGCGCCAGCGCGGCTGCGCGATCGAGGACGAGGAGAGCGAGATCGGCATGGTGTGCATCGCCGCGCCGATCCGCGACGACAGCGGCGACGTGGTCGCCGCCGTGGGCATCGCCGGGCCGCTCGCGCGACTGTCGAAAAAATCGATCGCCGCCGTGATGCCACACGTGATCGCCACGGCGGACTTGGTCTCGGCGCGGCTCGGCTATCGCGGCAGGACGCAAGCATAGCGCCAAGCGGGCCTACGCCCTCAATGCCGCCAGCATTTCCTCGATGTATTCGTCGCCGCTGGCGATGACGAGCATCGACGCGTAGGGTCGTAGCGCCGCCAGCGTCTTCGACAGCTCCTCGTTCGAGCGCTGTTCGCTGCCGATGATCAGCGCCATAGTCATTACTTTGCGCGCGGCGCAGGCTTCGCCGATGACCGCGGCGGCCTGCGCGCTGGTGCCGGCGCTCGACACCATCACCACGAGATCGGCGGCTGCGACTTCCTCGACCAGCGCCTTGGTGCGGCCGGCAAGATCGCTGAGCCAAGCCTGCATCGACCAGCTCTCGCCGCTGCGCGCCGCACCCTCGAACTTGATCGAGGTGAAGAACGTCGCGCGCTGCCATCCCTGTTGCGCCACGCGTTTGACCACGCGTTCGCTCGCCGCATCGAGCGCGACGACCTTGACCACGCGCGGCTTGGAATTGGGATAATCGATCCGGAACCGCGCTTCGGCGGCCGAGCTCATCCGGGCGCTTTCGCTGTCCATGATCGCATCCTCTCCCGCACGCAACCTTTCGCTCGACGGCGCTGGGCCTCCCGCTCGGGCTTTAGAAGTGGCATCTTCGCCCACCCGGCGTCAACGCGCAATGATTGGGAAACGTGAAAGGATCGCCGCAATGAAAATTCTCTGCACCAACGGCGTGAAGTCGGTGATGCTCGATCTCGTACCCGCATTCGAGCGCACCAGCGGGACGAAAATCGTGATCACCTGGGGCTCCACGAACGGTCTGCTGAAGGATCTCGAAGGGGGCGCCGACGGCGATCTCGCCGTCCTGACCGCCGAGGCGATCGACGACCTCATCGGGCACGGCAAGGTGGTCGCCGGCAGCCGCGTTGATCTCGCCCGCTCCGGCATTGGCGTCGCGGTGCGCAAGGGCGCAAAGCGGCCCGACATCGGTTCGCCCGAGGCGTTGAAACACGCGCTCCTTGCGGCCAAGTCGGTCGCCCACTCCAAGACCGGCATGAGCGGCATCTATTTTCCCACCGTGCTGGCGCGTCTTGGCATCGCCGAGGCGATGAAAGCGAAGATAGTGATCCCGGATCCCGGGACGCCGATCGGCGAGGTGGTCGCCAAGGGCGATGCCGAGATCGCAATCCAACAGATCAGCGAGCTTCTTCCGGTCGCCGGCATCGAGATCGTCGGCCCGCTGCCCGCGGCGCTGCAGAAGATCACGACCTTCTCGGCCGGCGTGCTCACGGCGGCGAAAGCGCCGGACGTCGCCGCGGCGCTGGTAAAGTTCGTGGCGGCCGAGTCCCCGCGCCTGCTCAAACAGAAGGGCCTGGAGCCGGCGTAGCGGCTCGCCCGTTGCGCCCGACCGTCGTCATTGCCGCGAGGCTGGGGCCAATCATCTGTGCTGCGTGATGGTATCCACCAGCGCGAGCCGCCCCTTCTTGACCTCGGCGAGTGCGCGCAACAGCGCGGGCCGGATGTCCTGCGGCTTGTCGATCGGCCCTTCGCCGTAGCAGCCCATGGCGCGGGCAAGCGCGCCGAAGTCCGGCTCGGGCCCGAACAAGTCCATGCCGATATGGGCCTTGGCCTCGTCGGTGCCGCGCAGCCTGGCCATACGGATCTGGTGCTCCCAGTCGTTGTAGTAGGCGCGGTTGTTGTGCATGACCACGAGCATCGGAATTTCATATTTCGCCGCAACCCAAAGCGCGCCGGCGTCGAACATCAGATCGCCATCGGGCTGGATGTCGACCACGACGCGTCCCGTGCCCTTGTGCGCGAGCGCCACGCCGAGCGAGATGCCGATCTGGGTCGAGGTGCCGAGCTCGACGCCGGGATGGCGGTAGGGCTTGTCGAAATCCCACAGCTTGCGCACCTGCTGCTTGAGCGTGTTCGCGGACAGCACCCAGTCCTCGTTCTTGATCACCTCCCAGACTTCGAGCGCGAGCCGTGAGAAGGTGATCGGCGACGCGTCCCAATTCTGATGTGCCTCTTCCTGCCATTTTGCCCACACCTCGGCGTGGCGCTTACCGATCGCGGCGCGGCGTTCGGCGACGCGGGCTCCAAGCTTGCCGTCGCCCGCGATGCGCTCCTTGCAGATGCGGGTGAGCGTCGGAATGGCGAGCGCGGTGTCGCCCAGCGCCCGGATCGAGCAGGGCTGCATGCGGCAATAGTCGAAAGCCCATTTGCTGATATTGATCTCGCCGAAGCCGATCTCGACAAAGTCGCATGATGCCGGCGTGATCGGCTCGCGCGTGCGCATGGCGCTGTTGAGCTCGGTGAGCTGTTTCTCCCAGTCGTTGACGTCGAGACCCACGAGGAGATCGGTGCGCCGAAGCGATGCCTGGTCCATGCTCAGGCACAGCGGGTGCTTGTTGGGAAAATTGAGCGCGTTGTTGACGTCCCATACCGCCGCGCCGGCGGTCTCGGCCAACTCCACCATGCTTTCGAAGCCGCCGGCGCGGCGGCCGGCATATTCCGCCAGCAGCATGGGATGCTCGGCCGCGATGAGTTTGTCCGCGATCGCTTCGATCGCTTTGGGATCGGGCGCCATCGGCGCGGGCGTCGCGGCCGCCCCGGTGGGGGGCAACGGCACCTTGCGCCTCAGCGGCTCCTCCTGAAGCGCGGCGTCGTAACACATATAGACCGGGCCCTGCGGCTCGGTGGTCATGATCGAATAGGCGCGTGCGAAGCTTTCCGGCACGCCCTCGATCGAGGTCGGCTGATAATCCCACTTGACATAGTCGCGCACGGCATTGCCCTGAACGAGCGCCGAATGCGTCCAGTCGATGTGCGGGCGGCGCTTGCCTTCATCCATCGGGCCGGTCGCGCCGATGATGAAGATCGGCACCCGGTCGATGTAGGCGTAGTAGATCGCCATGCAGGCGTGCAGTAGTCCGACGAGGTCGTGGAGGATCACCGCCATCGGCTTGCCGGTCGCCTTGGCATAGCCGTGCGCGATCTGCACCGCGATCTCTTCGTGCTGGCACAGCATCATCGGCGGCTCGTTGCCGCCGTAGTTGACCAGCGAATCGTGCAGGCCGCGAAAACTTGCGCCGGGATTGAGCGTGATATGCGCAAAGCCGTAGCGCTTGATCAGGTCGACGATCACATCGGATTGCCAGCCGCGATAGTTCGCTTTCGCGGACTGCCCTCGCCCACTCTGTTCCTGCATCGGGGCGCTCTTGCGATCATTCATGCGGCATTGTGCCCATCATGCAAGTGCGGGAACGAGCCGAGGCGATCAAGCTCGCGCACAATTTAATGCCGGATGAATTGCGCCGCTTTGTCGGCGAGTGGCTTGGGCGTCTGATAGAGCTCTTGCACCAGCTTCTCCACCTCTGCGCCGTCGACCGGGTTGATCTCCAGCTGCGACTTCTCGGCGTCGGCGAGAAATTCACTGTCTTTCATCGTGTCCATGAAGGCTTTGCGCAGCGCCTCGGCGCGGTCCTTCGGCACGTCGGGCGGCGCGAGAAAAGGCCGGCCCATCACCTGGCGCGCGAAGATCAGCTTGAACATCTGCTGCTGGTCTTCGGTCTTGGCAAAATCCATGACGAGCGGAACGTCGGGCAAATCGGGATGTTTGTTGAGCGACAATTGCACCAGGACGGTGATCGACTTGTCCTCGATCCAGCGCTTGTGCGTCGAGAGCACGCTCGACCAGGACCAGCCGCAACGTCCCTTCACCTCGCCCCGTTCCATCGCGAGCGTGACATCGTTCCCGCCGGGATAGCCGGTGACGATTCTGAATTTGGTGCCGAGCACGCCATTGAGGATGCGCGGAAATTGATCGGTGTCGGCCGCCTGACCGGTCCCGCCGACGATGAGCTCCCTGCTCAGCGTGTCTTCGAAGTCGGTGATGCCGCTCGTCTTCCAGGCGACGCACACGCTGACCTCGTTGTTGGCGCTGCCGATCCAGGTGAACTTGTCGGCGCGAAACTGCGCGCCCTTGGAGCCGAGCAGCGGATCGAACGCGGTGCCGCGGCCGATGGTGGCGACCACGGTGCCGTCCTTGGCACCGACATTGTAGAGCCAGTTGGCGAGGCGGAGGCTTCCGGCGCCCTCCATGTTCTTGGGAATGATGGTTGGGCTGCCCGGGAGGTGCTTGCCGAGATGACGGGCCAGCACGCGCGCATAAAGGTCGTAGGCGCCGCCCACACTGTAGCCGATATAAAGCTCGACGGTGCGGCCCTTGTAGAATTCCGCGGGGGACTGCGCATATGCCGCCGGCTGCGCGAGCGACATCGGCGCAAACGTGAGGAGCGCCGCGGCGACGCGCCAAGCCCAAGTGCCGACACGCATCGACCGAACTCCTCGGACGTCACCCGGCCGACTTTTGGCCGGGTTCGAACCCCGGCGCGTTCTCCACCTGATCGAACCAGTCGTAACCCATCTCCTTGACCATCCGGTTGCCCATCATGATGAGCCGCGTCTCGGCGGTCGCGAAGTGCTGATGGGTGGTGAAGGGCGGGATGTAGATGTAGTCGCCCTCTTTCCACTCGAACTTCTTCGGCACCTCGGCCCATTCCCATTTGAAGGCATCGAGGCAGTCGAACTTCATGTCCCAATGCAGGTCGTAGCCTGAGCCTTCGACCACGAAGACGACCTCTTCCCACATGTGTCGATGCTTGCCGGAGCGCTCGCCGGCCTTGAGGAATTGCATATAGGCCTCGACGCAGCATTCGCGCGTATTCAGCCGATGGTGCACGAGATGCTTGATCAAGCCGTCGGCGGAACGCTCCCACGGCATGTCTTCGGCTTTGACCACGTTGGGCCGCGTTTCGTACTGCTTGCGGAAATTCTGCGAAGCCGCGACGTCGTCGGCGTGGAAGGTGCAGCTGGCGGAGCCGGACAGCGCCGGACCTTTGTCCTCGAAAGGCATCTTCACGCTCCTCAAATGTCGGCCGGTGGCTTGTAGGAGTCCTGGCCGGGCGGCAATTTGTCGGGCGGCCATTCCACGATCTTCTGGAACAGGAGATGCATGAACAGGAACAGCGGCTTGGCCTTGAACACCAGGAGAATTGCTTCGTTCTCGGGATCATCGTTGAAGTGCTGATGGACGCAACCGTTCTCGACGATCATGACGTCGCCGGCCTTCCAGGGGATATGGCGGCCGTCGTGCACGTCATGACCGCGGCCCTTGAGCACGTAGAATACCGCGCTGTTGAGGTGGCCGTGCTTCTGCCCGTAGGCCCCCGGCGCGTAGGCCTCCATATGCGATTCCATCGACTGGATGATGGTGGTCGCTTGCGGGCTGATCACGCTTTTACCGAACTGGCCGGGGCCGCCCTTCCACGCCACGTCGCGGGACGAATAGACCCGCTTCTCCTCGAGCAACGCCTTGTAGAGGTGGCTGTAGGTGCCTTCCAGCGCGCGCACGAAGGTGCGCTTCTTGGCCCAGCGCTCCCACCTTTCGTGCTTCTTCTCCTCGGCAAAGTCGTCGGGCTGGTTGTGACCAATGCCCGGCCGTACCTGATCGTACATGCCCGTCACCGCGGACCTCCCTTCGAATCGGCCGCGCTTGCGCGATCCGTGCCGCCCGTTGTTGCAAGCGAGCTGTGATGGAACCGTGTGCGCTGTCATTACGGGATAACGGGGAGACACGCAACGCTCGCCCGGCACGCGTTTCGCCATGCGGAACGCATCGCCAAGGCCGCGCGGTTGGCGCAACGCGCGTATACGCAAAAGCAACGCGCGTTACGCCCCTGCCGCAGGGAGAAGGATCCGCTGGCCGCGGGGTTGGCAATGCGCGATACCGCCGGCGGCGGTCACGTCAAGGAGCGATGGGTGATGGGGAGATCGTACGAGGGGCGATTGGAGACGAAGGCGCGCGGCCTACTCGACCGCATAAAACGAGGTGGCGCTGCGTTGTTTGAGATCGCCGAAGGTGAGGACTCGCGCGCGAAGTTGCGCGAGTGTCCCGTTATCGGTCAATGCAAGACCGCACACTTTCTCGGCTGCTTCTTTTTCGCTGTTGGCTTCGATTTTGCGCCAGTTGTGCTCGGGATTCCACTGGCCGTCGGGCCAATGTTGCACCTGGTAGGTTCGCTTGGTTTGCATCGTGTTCCCCCGATGTTTCGTGCGAGGGCGGGTACAAATCGTTTTTGGCGACAATCGGGCATCACGCGTCAACTATTGTGAATTCTCTTGCCGTGGTGCTGCCGTTTTCGAATCGCGGCCGCGACGCTCGACAAAAGCCCGTTGTCCACGCGAGGATTGTAACTCCGGCGGTTGTAAACGAATCGTTAACGCGGCCGAATCACCGCCTATTTTTTGTGCCGGTCCTGCTCCTTGCGCGTTCCTCACGCTGCGCGGCGCGTCTGGTCGGCGCAAGCCCAGCCGTTTGCGGCCGCCCGACCGCGGCAAGGTTCCTCAGTCGCGGCAGGCCGGCCGCGGCCCACATCGCTTCCGCCTTTTGCAGCCGCGTCACCCAATATTCCCACGCCCGTTCGACCCCACGCGCACCGAGGTTGTGACCACCGCATTTCTCCACTTCCCCCGCCGAAAGCGGCCCCAGCGTTCCGATCGCCATCGCGCGCAATTGCAGTTCGGCGTTGCGGGTGGTGTAGATCGAACGAAAGACGCATTCGCGCAGGGATTTGCCGGCAAGCGAGGCGCCGTGGCGGCGCAGCAGCAGCATGTAGTGCGCCCCGAGCGCACGGGCGTGCGAGGCGCCTTCTTCCGGCGTTCTCACCAGCAGATTGGTGTCGCCGAATTCATCCCGGCTATCCCAGAACGGCACTTTGGCTCCAAGCGTCCCCCCGAGGTGGAAGAGAGGAACGAGCTCCACCCCGGTCGCGCAGAAGGGCAGCACCGCAGGCGCGTGGTGGTGACACACGGAGTTGACGTCGGGCCGCGCTTTGTAGATTTCGCCGTGGATCACCATCTCGCTGTAGAGGCGCACGTTGGTGGGCACGACCGGCTTGGAATCGAGCGTCATCTCCAGGATATCGGACGGCTCGACCAGCTCGCAGGCGCGGTGCCGCGAGATGAAATAGCGGTCCGGATTCTTGGGATTGCGGACGCTGATGTGTCCGAACGCGTCGATAATGCCTTCATTGGCGAGAATGCGGTTGGCCACGGCCAGTTCGTGGCGCAGTTCGGCGAAAGCGTCGGGCATGGCGGGGTTCTTTCCGTCAGGTGTGGCAGCGAAGTGGCGAGTGGGCGACTAGCCAATCGAGAGTAGCGAATCGAGAACAGCGATAGAGTCATTCGCTATTCGTCATTCGCTATCGCGTGATCACCATTCGCAGGGGAGGGTATTCGTATCAGGCGCATCCGATCTTGCCGAGGAGATCGGCGAATTTTTCCTTGACCTTCTGCCGCAACTCGGGGCTTGCACGTGCGACCATGGGAAAATCCGTAAGCCGCTCGAATGGCCGGCAGGCATCGATGATGGCGCGCGAATTGGTCGAGCTTGCCTTGTCGAGCAAAGGATCGAGCGGCCCGCTCCAGGTGCGGCGCACAAACTCGATGTCGTTGGCGGGATCGCAGCGCGTGCACATCGCCCACATCACGTCGAACAGGTCGGTCGGATCGACATCGTCGTCGACCACGACGACGAACCGCCCGAGATAGGAACCCGACTGGCAGCCGGCTGCCAGCAGCCCGGCCTGGCGCGCATGGCCGGGATAGGCCTGCTTGATGGCGATGACGTTGAACATGCGCGCGCCGCCGAATTCGTGCACCCACACGCCGGCGACGCCGGACAGTCCCGCGCGCTCCACCTCGTCCCAGATCATGCCGGCCTTCATCACGCATTTGCTGAAGGAGAAATCCGACGGCGGGCGCATCGGCGAGGCGATACCGAGGATCGGATCGTTGCGGTAATAGACGCGCTTGACCTCGACCAGCGGCTGCTGGCTCGGGCTCGAGGCGTAATAACCCGTGAACTCCCCGAACGGTCCTTCCTTCGCCGCGACGTTCTCCACCATCTCGCCTTCGAGCACGATCTCGGCATGGGCCGCATCGGCAGGCCATGAAGCTCGCTCAGCACGATCTCGTACGGCTCGCCGCGGTGGCCGCCGGCGTAGTCGTATTCGCAAAGGCCGAACTTGAGCTCGTTGCCGCCGGCGAGGAACAAGAGCGGATCATGCCCGCAGGAGATCAGCACCGGGCAAGGCTTTCCGGCGCGGAAGTACTTCTCGCGAATGTGTCTTCCATGCTTGCCGGGCGAGATCCAGAGCGAGACGTGAGTCTTGTCGTGCACCATCACGCGGTAGGTCCCGCCATTGACCCAGTCCGCCTCCGGATCGCGCATGATCACGAGATCGTCGGTGCCGATGTAGCGGCCGCCGTCGTGCTCGTGCAGGAACGGCACCGGGAATTTCAGCACGTCGACCTTGCCGTCGCGGTCGGTGTTCTCGAATACCGGTCCCTTGGCCACGGTCGTGGGCGGGATCGGCCGATGGGTCTTCATGCGGTCGCGATAAGCGCGCACCACGTCGAGCGGATTGCGGGGAACCGGCAAGCCGAGCGCGATCGCGAGCCGCTTCGATGAATTGGTCGCGCCGGAGAGAAGCCGCATGCCTTTGGGATAGCCCGGCACCTCCTCGAACAGGATCGCCGGCGGCTCCGGCCGGGCGTGATTCACGATCTCGGCCAGCGTGCCCATTTCCAGCTTCCAATCGGCGCCGGCGATGCGCACGATCTCGCCCGCGCGCTCGGCCCGCGCGATGAACTCGCGCAAATCGTCGTGCGGCCGATCGTAGGCGTTGAAGCGTTGAGCTTGCGGGCTTTGGGTTTTTTCCAGCACGGCGTTTCCTCGCCTGCGCAATTACCGCCGCGCCTGCGTCTGCACGTTGAGCGTCACCGGCGTTCCCGCGCGCACGGCTTCGAGGCCGCGCCGCAGCGCCGGCACGAGATCGCCGGGGCCCTCGACCTTCTCGCCGCGGCCGCCGCAGGTCTCGATCACCTTCTCGTAGTCGGGCGACGGTTTGAGTTCGGTGAGCGCCATCACGTTGGCCTTGGCGGCGTGACCATCGGGGAAGACGTCCAGCGTCGATTGCCGCACCGCCAGCCAGGACTGGTTGTTGGCAACGACGGTGAGCGTCGGCAGATTCTCGGCGCGCGCCACGTAGTGGTAAGGCACCGGGTTGCCGAACATGTAGGAGCCGTCGCCGACAGTGACGATCACCTCGCGCTCGGGGGCCGCAAGCTTGGCGCCAAGCCCGGCGCCGAGCCCGAAGCCCAGCCCACCCGACAGCAAGCCGCCCATAAAGCTCAGCGGCTTGGTGAGCTGGAGCACGGGAAGCGGAGCGCCAAGCTCGCTGATGACGATGGCGTCTTCCGATTTCACCTGGTTGATGCAGGCCGCAAGCCAGGCGGGATGAATCGGGGTCTGGTCCTTCACGGTCTCGATCAGCTTGCGGCGCTTGGCATCGATCTCCTCGCGCACCGCGGCCAGCGCCTTGCGGCGGCCCTCGATCGCGATCTTTTTCCCTTTCATCGCCGCGGTGAGGATTTCGCGCAACATGACCATGGCCGCGAGTGAAGAGCCCGTGACCAGCAGATCCGCCTCGACCTCGCGGAATGGATAACGGGTCTCGAGCGGATCGGCGGAAATGTGGATGACCTTGGCGTCCTTGCGCGGCTGATGGTTGCGCGGCATCCACGGCACGACGCTGTCGATCACGATGACCACGTCGGCCTTCGGCAGGAACGCGCCTACGTCGTGGCCGAGATGCATGGGGTGATCGGTCGGCAGGTTCATATCGCGCGCTTCCGCCTGCACCACCGGTAATGCGAATTGTTCGGCGAGCGCCGCCAACGCGCCCACCGCCGCGGGTACGCGCCCGCTGCTCGAGGTGATGATCAGCGGAAACTCCGCCGCGGCGATGAGCTGCGCGGCCTGCTCGATGGCGGCGCGCGCGGGCTCGGGGGCGCTCGCGCCGAGCGGGAGCACCGTGTCGCGCCGCGGCTTCGTCCCGGGGGCGGCGAGCACCTCGCGCGGCAAGGTCAGATAGACCGGTCCGCGCGGCTCGCTCATGGCGATGTCGAGGGCGCGATCGACGACCGCTTCCACCGGCTGGCCGGCGCGCAGCTCGTAATCCCACTTCACGTATTCGCGCAGCATGCCGCCCTGATCGAAAGCCTCCTGGCCCCAATGGATGGGCCGGTTGCGCGAGGCGATGCTGCCGGTCTCGGTGAGCGGGGTGCGGCCGGCGGCGAGCAGGAGGGGAATGTTGTCGCGCGCGGCATTGATGAGGCCGTTGATCGCATTCGCGGTGCCGACGGTGACATGCACCATCACCGCGGCCGGCTTACCGGCAATGCGGTAATAGCCGTGCGCCATGGCCATGGCGACGTTCTCGTGCGGGACCGTCATGAAGCGCGGGGCCTTGGCGCCCTTCGTCCGGGACAGCGCCTCCACGATCGGGGCGAAATCCGTCCCGGCGTTGGCGAATACGTATTCGATGCCGCGCTCGCCGAGCCGCGCGATATAGGCTTCGGCCGCCATGCCATTGGGGGTCTTGGTGTCGGTCACGGTCACATCCATCCGGGCAAGATTGGCCATCGAGCGCAAGGTGACGGCCCGTTCCGGCTCTGTCAATGAAGCGTGAGCCGCAACGTTGACCACGTGCCGGCGGGCCGCGGCGGCGCCGGCGAGCGACCGCTCTCAAATGGATTGCGCTTTGACCAGCGCAAATGCGGCATGCGATAACGTGAGGGGCGCGCGCATGCCGCATATGCGAGCGTTGCGGCGCCGGAGCGCCTTGGAATGGCCGAGGATCGCAAACCCAGTCACACCGTCGCCGACCATTTGCTCGGCCAGGATCTCGTGCACGAGCACGACGGCGACGCCGATCACGACCATGATCATTTCGAGTTCGACAGCGACGAGCGGCTGGAAGAGAACCCGATCTGGATCCAGGATCATGTGACGCTGGTGACGGTCGGTATCGACATCGGCTCGTCCGGCACGCAGGTCATCTTCTCGCGCATCAATCTTCGCCGCTATGGCGAGGATCTCACCAGCCGATACTACGTCGTGTCGCGCGAGACCTTGTTCCAATCGCCGGTGGCGCTGACGCCCTATGCGAGCGACGAGCGCATCGACGACGGCGCGCTCGGCGCCATCATCGAGGAGGCCTACGCGGCGGCGGGCGTTGCGCCGCGGGATATCGACACCGGCGTGGTCATCCTCACCGGCGAGGCGTTGCGCCGCGAGAATGCCGAGGCGATTGCCGCCCTGTTGGCGGAGCAGGGCGGCGATTTCGTCACCGCCACCGCCGGGCACCACATGGAATCGATGCTGGCGGCCTACGGCTCGGGCGCGTCGAAGCTGTCGTACGATCAGAGCAAGCGTATCCTCAACGTCGACATCGGCGGCGGCACCACCAAGCTCGGCATCGTCGAGAACGGCGACGTGACCGTGACGGCTGCGCTGCATATCGGCGGTCGACTGCAGGTGGTCGACGACATCGGTCGGCTCGTGCGGCTCGATCCGGCGGGAAAGTTTCATGCCCGCCAGGCCGGCTTCTTCTGGTCGCGCGGCGATGTGCTCTCACCCGCGCAACTCGACAAGGTCGCGGCGAGCATGGCGGACCTGCTGGTGGCGGCGCTCACGCAACGTCCGCTGCCGCACGCGCTCGAGCCACTCTGTTTGACCGATCCGATCGCCGATTTCGGCCGCATCGACGGGATAATGTTCTCCGGCGGCGTCGGCGAATACGTCTATGGCCGCGAGGACCGCGACTTCGGCGACATGGGACGCCGCCTGGGCCGCGCGATCCGCTCGCGCATCGATGCCGGCGCGCTGCCATGGCCGCTGCTCCCCCCCGGCGAGTGCATCCGCGCCACCGCGCTCGGAGCCTCCGAATACAGCGTGCAGCTCAGCGGCAACACCAGCTACATCAGCAAGCCCGGCGAGCTTCTGCCGCGACGCAATCTGCAGGTTCTGCAACCGTCCTATGTCTGCGCGGAGAGTATCGATGCGGATGAGCTCGCCAAGGCGATCCGCGCGCATTTCACCTCATTCGATCTCATCGAGGGCGAGGGCGAGGTGGCGCTCGCGCTGCGCTGGCGGGGTGCGCCGTCCTACGAGCGCATTCTGGCTTTCGCCGAGGGCATCCGCCACGGCCTCGCCACTACGATCGAGCGCAGGAAGCCGCTCTACATCATGCTCGACGGCGACGTTGCGCAGACGCTGGGCGCCATCTTGCGGGAAGAGCTGCTGATCGAGAGCGAGATCCTGGCGATCGACGGGCTGGTGCTGCGCGATTTCGACTACATCGATCTCGGACGCATCCGCATGCCGTCATTCACCGTGCCGGTGACGATCAAATCGCTGCTGTTCAGCGAAGACCCGCGCCGCGGCCGCCCGCATCAGCGTATTCATCATCACGACCATGACGATGCTCATCGACACGGCCATCATCATGATCATGGCGGTCACGGCCACCATCATCATCACGACCATGACTAGAGTCCGATTCGGACCCGTACACGAGTCCGTCCAGTGACCGACGCGGTCGGGCGGCTTGCGTCCTTGCCCGCTGTCGCCCCGCGACTCGATGCCGGATGGGTGGTGATCGGCGTGCCGGTTGCACTGGTCGTTTGGCTTGCCCTCGTTCCGCTCGTGTTCCTGCTTTGGCAGAGCTTTCTCACGCCGCAGACGGCGACGCTGCCGGCGCACTACACGCTCGAGAACTTCCGCACCGCATATCTGAGCGGCGACAATGCGCGCCTGTTTTTCAACTCCCTGCGGTTCGCGGCCGGCGCCGCCGTGCTTTCGCTCGTCGTCGGCACCGGTCTTGCCTGGATGAACGAGCGCACCAATACGCCGTTCAAGACGCTGTTCTTCGCGCTAGCGATCATTCCATTGGTGATTCCCGGCATTCTCTTCACGGTGTCGTGGATCATGCTGGCGAGCCCGAAGATCGGCCTGGTCAATCTCGCCCTGCAGAAGCTGTTCGACACCGACGCCGTGTTCGTGAACGTCTACACCATGGCGGGGATGATCTGGGTCGATGGGCTGCACTATTCGCCCATGGCGTTTCTGCTGATGACGGCGGCGTTCCGCTCCATGGACCCCGCGCTCGAGGAGCAAGCCGCCATGAGCGGGGCCTCCGTGCCGCAGATTGCGCGGCGGATCACCTTGCGGCTGGCCTGGCCGGCGGCGCTGGGATCGCTGCTGATCCTGTTCGTGCGCTCGATCGAATCGTTCGAGGTGCCGGCACTGCTCGGGCTGCCCGTGGGCATCCACGTCTACACGTCCTCGATCTATCAGGCCATCCATCAATATCCGAGCCAGATCGGGCTCGCCGCCGCCTACGCCGTGACGCTGCTGCTGTTGACGTCGCTTGGTATCTATGCGCAGTCACGGCTCTCGAGCCAGGGTGCGCGATTTTCGACCGTGACCGGCAAGGGCTTTCGCCCGCGCACGATCGACCTCGGCCGATGGCGCTATCTCACGGCGACGATCTTCATTCTCTACTTCGTCGTGATCGTGCTGCTGCCATTCCTGGTGCTGGCATGGTCGTCGCTGCAGAAATTCTACAGCGCGCCGTCGTGGGCGGCGCTCAGCCGCGTCAGCCTCGATTCCTACCGCGCGGTGCTCGCCTATCCGCAATTTGCCAACACCGTGTGGAACAGCGTGGTGCTCGCACTCGGTAGCGCCACCACCGTCATGCTGATATCGGCGGTCATCGCATGGATCGTCGTGCGCACGAAAGTGCCGGGGCGCTGGATGCTCGACAACCTTGCGTCGCTGCCGCTGGTCTTTCCCGGGCTGGTGCTCGGACTCGCGATCATGGTGTGTTATCTCTACGTCGACATTGGCGTCTACGGCACGCTTTGGATCATGTTCATCGCCTACGTGACGCGGTTTCTTCCCTATGGCATGCGCTACAACTCGGCCTCGATGCTGCAGATTCACAAAGAGCTCGAGGAATCGGCGGCGATGAGCGGCGCTTCCTGGAGCATGACCTTTCGCCGCGTCGTCCTGCCGTTGTTGAAGCCCGGGCTGCTGGCCGGGTGGATCTACGTGATGATCGTCTCGATCCGCGAGCTGTCGAGCTCGATCCTGCTCTACTCGCCGGGCACCGAAGTGGTATCGATCATGATATGGGAGCTATGGCAGAATGGGCAGTACGTGGAGCTTTCGGCGCTCGGCGTCATGCTGATCGTCGCGCTGTTCCTGATGGTCATACTGGCACAGCTCGCCGGCCGGCGGTTCGGAATTGCGGAAACATAAAATACCCGGGATGGAAACGTGCTCAGCGTAAGATCGCTCTTCACCGAATACGCCAACGAGCGCGGTGGCGCGGTCAAGGCCGCGCAAAACGTCTCGTTCGAGGTGCCGGAGGGCAAACTGTTCACGCTGCTCGGGCCTTCGGGCTGCGGCAAGACCACGACGCTGCGCTCGATCGCCGGGCTGGAGAAGCCGATTGCGGGCGAGATCGAGGTCGCCGGCCGGCTCGTCTATTCGTCGGACAAGGGCATTTTCGTCGCGCCCAACAAGCGCAATTTCGGCATGGTGTTCCAGTCCTACGCCATCTGGCCGCACATGAACGTCTTCCAAAACGTGGCGTTTCCGCTGGAGGTGCGCAGGTTCGCCAAGAAGGACATCCGCGACAAGGTCATGCGCGTGCTGCACGCGGTCGCGCTCGAGGAGCTGGTCGATCGCGACGCCACCAAGCTCTCCGGCGGCCAGCAGCAGCGGCTCGCGCTCGCGCGCGCCCTGGTGATGGAGCCGCAGCTCTTGTTGCTCGACGAGCCGCTCTCCAACCTCGACGCCAAGCTGCGCGACCGCATGCGCTCCGAGCTCAAGCGGCTGCAGCGCGACCTCAATCTCACGACCGTCTACGTCACGCACGACCAAACCGAGGCGCTTGCGCTTTCGCACGAGATCGCGGTGATGAATGAAGGCCGAGTCGTCCAGGTCGGCACGCCGCGCCAGATTTACGAGCAGCCAGCGGATCAGTTCGTCGCCGACTTCGTCGGCATCACCAATTTCATCGGCGGCACCGTCACCGCGCTCGGGGATGGCCGCTGCGTCGTCAGCTCGGCCGTGGGCGAGCTCAAGGCGCACGCGAGCGAGGGGGTGAGCACGAACGCCACGGTGATCGTATCGGTACGGCCCGAGGACGTAGAATTGTCCGAACAGCCGCCGACTGCCGCCGATGGCGACAACGTCTGCAAGGGCACCGTCGACGCCAAGGATTTTCTCGGCGACTATCTGGATTTTCATGTCAAGGTCGGCGATGTTGTGCTGTTAGCGAAGGCGCATCCTTCGTTGCGCACGCCGACCGGGGATCCGATCTATCTGCGCATGAAGGCGGACAAATGCGTCGCTATCAGTAGTCAGTGATCGCCAGCCGGTCGTCAGAATCAGCACCAGAAGCGTCAAGCCCAAGCACCACGCCCAAGCAGCCACGCGAGCTGTGATGTCCGCTTCCTCGTTGGTGATGTCCGCTTACTGATCACTGACCACCGATCAGCGGTTTCTGCAAGGAGCAAGGCATGGCCAAGGACGCCATCGTCTCGGAAGAGCTGGCGAAGAAATTCTCCACCGAAAAAGACACGCCTTACCTGCGCTGGGTGCGCGGCGAAGGTCTCGACATCATCAGTGCGCATTACGTGCGCAACCTGCGCACCGTCGAGCTCAAGCCGTGGGCGCGGCGCGGCGGCGCCGGCGTCTACATCAATCACGAGGCCTCGCGCACCTCCAACGACTGCTATGTCTGCGAGATCCCGCCCGGCAAGAAGCTCGAGCCGCAGCGCCAATTGTTCGAGGAAATGATTCTGGTCCTCGACGGCCGCGGCTCCACCACCGTGTGGAACGACCAGGGCCGGCGCATCACCTTCGAGTGGAAGGCGGGCGCGATGTTCGCCATTCCGCTCAATTGCTGGCACCAGCACTTCAACGGCTCCGGCCAAGCGCCGGCGCGCTACGTCGCCGTCACCAATGCGCCGCCGGTGATCAATCTCTACGAGGACGTGGAGTTCGTCTTCAACACCAAGCACGATTTCAAGAACCGCTTCAACGGCGAGCCCGACTATTTCAGCGCCAAGGGCGAGCAGAAGGGTCTCCTGCTCGTCACCAACTTCGTGGCCGACGCGGTCAATCTGCCGCTGATCAGCGCCAAGGAACGCGGCGCCGGCGGCGGGCACATCCGCTTCAACATGGCCAAGGGTTCGATGAACAGCCACATCTCCCAGTTTCCGATCGGCACCTACAAGAAAGGCCACGCCCACGGTCCCGGCGCCCACGTGATCATCCTCTCGGGGGAGGGCTATTCGCTGATGTGGCCCGAGGGCGACGAGCCGCGGCGCTATGACTGGGAGGTCGGGACGCTGATCGTGCCGCCGAACATGTGGTTCCACCAGCATTTCAACACCGGCGCCGCGCCCGCGCGCTATCTCGCCTTCAAGCACGAGGTGGTTTCCATCCGCAACGCGCAGGGCGTGCCTAAGGCGTGGATCAGCCGGCGCCTCGGCGGCGATCAGATCGACTATGCCGACGAGACGCCGATGGTGCGGAAAATATTCGCCGACGAGTTGGCCAAGCGCGGCCTCACCCCGCGTATGGATCAGGCCTATGCGCAGGAGCTCGCCGATCTGCCGCCGCCGGTGGCGAAGTCGGCGTAGCGTCGCTTTATTGCAGGTCTACGACCGCAACGCGCGGGCCGCGGCCTTGAGCAAGTGGCCGGGCTCGTGGTGGACGCGCGCGCCCCACAGCCGCCGGTGCAGCTTGTCGAGCAAGAGATAGATCACGGGCGTCGTGTAGAGCGTGAGCATCTGCGAGACCAGCAGCCCGCCGACGATGGTCATGCCGAGCGGCCGGCGCAGTTCCGATCCCGGGCCGGTCGCGATCACCAGCGGCACGGCGCCCAACAGCGCCGCCATGGTCGTCATCATGATCGGCCGGAAGCGCTCGAGGCAGGCCTCGAAGATCGCCCGCTCCGGCGGCAGGCCGCGCTTGCGCTCGCCCTCGAGCGCGAAGTCGACCATCATGATTCCGTTCTTCTTGACGATGCCGATCAAGAGGATGATGCCGATGAACGCGATCAGCGAAAGCTCGGCGTTGAAAATTTGCAGCGCCAAGAGGGCGCCGAGGCCCGCGGACGGCAGGGTGGAAATGATGGTCAGGGGGTGCGCCAGGCTCTCGTACAAGACGCCGAGCACGATGTAGACGGCGATGAGGGCAGCCAAAATCAATAGCGGCTGCGCGCCGATCGACTGGCGATAGGCGCGCGCATCGCCGGCATATTCGGCGTGCAGCGCGTCGGGAATGTGCAGCTCGGCCACCGCCTGATCGACAAGCCGCGTCGCCTGCTCGATGGGCGTGTTCTCGTCGAGGCTGAAGCTGATGGTGATGGCGGGAAACTGACCCTGGTGGTTGACCACGAGCGGGGAGAGCCCGCGGTTGATATTGGTCACGGCACTGAGCGGCACCTGGGTGTTGCCGGCGCCGCTGACATAGACGCGGCTAAGGTCGGTCGGATCGCGCTGATATTGCGGATCGATTTCGAGAATGACGCGATACTGGTTGCGTTGGGTATAGAGCGTCGAGATCTGCCGCTGGGCGTAGGAATCGTTGAGCGCATTGGAGATGTCCTGCACGCGCACCCCCAGCCGCGAGGCAGCGATGCGGTCGATCGCGATATTGACTTGCAGGCCGCCCTGGTCGCGGTCGGTCGAGACATCGATCAGCCCGGGCAGTGTCTGGATCTTCGCCAGGATGCGGGGCGCCCAAAGCAGCAGCTCGTTGTAGTTGGTATCCCACAGCGTGAACTGGTAGGTGGAATCGCTCTGGCGGCCCCCCACCCGCACATCCTGCATCGGGAAGAAGAACACCCGCAGCCCCGGGATGTCGGCGGTCTTCTGCCGCAGCCTGTTGGCCACGGCTTGCGAATTCAGGCCACCGCGCTCGGCCAGCGGCTTGAGACTGATGAACAGGTTGCCGCGATTGACCGAGGCGTTCCAGCCCGTGGTGCCGATGGAGGAACCGACGTCGGCGACGGCGGGATCGGCGCGCACCATGGCTTCCGCCTTCTGCTGCAGGTCGAACATCGCCGGGAACGACACATCGGTCGATGCCTGGGTGCCGCCAAAGATCAGGCCGGTGTCGTCGAGCGGGAAAAAGCCCTTCGGAGTTCGGACATAGAGGATGACGGTGACCGCCATGGTCGCGGCCATGATGAGAAGCATGAGCGCGCGGTGGTCGAGCACAAGGCCTAGGCTTCGCGCATAGAAGCGCACCATCGCGCCCAAGACGCGCTCAACCGCGCGGTCGAGCCGGGTGGCGACGGGGCTCGGCGGCTTGCGCACGAAATGCGCGCAAATCATCGGCGTCAGTGTCAGCGACACCGCGGTCGAGACCGCGATCGCGAAGGCGAGCGTGACCGAGAATTCGCGGAACACACGGCCCACGAGGCCGGTCATGAACAACAGCGGGATGAAGGCGGCGATCAACGATATGCTGATCGAGAGCACGGTGAAGCCGATCTGCCGCGCGCCTTCGATGGCCGCGCGGAACGGCGACATGCC
>JAFAHL010000302.1 GCA_019237215.1 Hyphomicrobiales bacterium
CGCCCCCATCGCGAAGCACGCGCGGACGTCCCGGTCGGGAAAGCCCCAGTCGCGCCAGGCGATGAAATTTGCGTAATCAGTCTCGAACATAGTGCCCTGCAGCGTGGCGCCCGAAATCTCAAAATCGCGCAGGAGCAGGACACGTCCATTCCACAATTGGGGCTTTTCGTGCCGCAAATGCGTGAAATAGTCTTCGATTTCGGTGCGGCGGTCCGCAGCGAACGGCCATGACAGGGGAAAAACATGAAAGTCCAGGTGTTGAACGGGAAGGATATCGATGCCCATCATTTTGTACTCGGCGCCATGCGGCACTCCGTAGGAATTCGCTGCCGGCTTGGTCAATACCCGCTCGAAGCTCGGCAGCACATTTCTCGTGTCGACGTCCTTGGACTGCGATCCTATCGCAATTGACCGAAAACTGTGATCGATGCGAGTTTCATGTTGCGACAATCAACCCCATCGGCCAGCGACCCACAGGGTGCCTCGGCTCAGTCAGCGCAGCGACGTCCGACACGGCCCGTGACCTCGGTTTCGATCCAAAGGCATTTCGGCTTGCGAGCCGATCGAGATCATGGACTGCGCTCGAGCCGCGACGCAACGGGCCAGGGAGGGAATTGGTCGACTTGACGGAGCAATCAAATGATTTGGAGAGTGGGGAAGGTAGAGAACATCGACATGGGATCGGGCTTTATTCCCAGTCCCGGATTCACGATTCAACAAGAGGGTCGGTCTCCTTCGCTGACGATCATCTTTGAAGACCTGAAAACTGCCGAACAATGCGCCTCATCGATGCGCGAAATCATCGACAAGGCGACGGCGATCAAGGGCCGCGATTAACGGCTTGCGGGCGCTGCGTCCAGGACGGCAGTCCGGGACAGCGCCGACGTCCCCCCGAGGCGGGAGGTCGGCGGCCGAGAGCGGCACCAAGCACGTTCCCCATTGGATCAAATTGCGCTTTTGCGCACCGCGGCGCGGTGTCCGGCTACTCCTCGCCACGCCGGGAACTTGGCCACGCCCGGGACTTGCCCCCGTTTTAGCGCCCTCGGCATTGCGGGCGCCGCGACGGACCTTACATACATAAAGCCTCGAGCCGGAAACGGAGGGGTCGGCGACAGCCACTGCATGAGCGCCAACCCGCAGCAACTCGGTCCACCCAGGACGCCAGTATCGACCATCCCGATGGGACTGCGGGTATTGGCCATGGCGCTGCGTGCGGTGTTCATCGGGGCGCTCGTGGTGGTGACCGTGCGCGTGAGCAGTCCCCAGAGCGAGACCTTTTCGTCCGTTTACGAGACCCCCGGCGATCTCATCAGGCTTGCGCTGGGATTTGGGGTGTGTCTGTGGATCGTGATCCACCTGTTCATGCTTCCCAAGGACGCCGAGGGGTACCGGACCTGGGTCTACCTCGGCCTTGTGGTCGCCCCGCTCGCATTGGTGGTTGCCTTCGTCATCTGGTGATACGCGCCAACACAGGCGTCTCTTTTTGGGAAAGGTCAGGTAGCGCGGACATCGCTGCATGACGGGACGCGCCTGCTGCTCGCTGCGACCCATCAGGCCACGTACGTCTTGTTGTCGGCGCCCAGTGCAGGGGCAGCGATTGCGGCTGCGGGGGCGGCGCGAAAGGCAGGGTCGAGCGGCACCGGAAGCGCCAGCATGGCGGCCCCCTCGGCGTTGGTGAGCACGTGGTCGAACACGCCGCGAGCGGTGTAGTGCGGGTCCGTCAATGCATCACCCAGGTTCGCAACGATGGAGCAGCAACAATCTTTGCCGGCGAAACGCGAACGCCAGGTGTCCGCTGTCTCGGTCGCAATGATTTCGGCAACACGCGTTTTCGTGGCCGCGGGACTTTTCTGATCGTCACGAAACTCGTCCTCGAGACCGATCAGGTCGCAGAACGTCTCCCAGAACTTCTGCTCGAGCGGCGCAGCCGCGAGCACTCTACCGTCCTTGGTGGGATAGAGTCCGTAGCGGGGCGAACCGCCGGTGATGTAGCCCGCCCCATTTCCCGGCCAAGTGCCTGCAACCAGACCATGGCCGATCGCCCAGAACATCAGCGGAAAAAGATTCTCCGCCATCGCCACATCGAGGTGGCGCCCGCGTCCGGTCCGGCGACGCTCCTCCAGGGCCAACAGAATGTTCACCACCGCCGGGTATGCGCCCCCCGCGATGTCCGCGATCAGCGTCGGGGGCAGGATCGGCCGCGACAGGTCGCCCATCGACAACGCCAGCAGACCTGCATCGCTGATGTAGTTGAGGTCATGGGCGGCAACGCCGCGTTTGGAACCGGTTTGCCCATATCCCGAAATTGAACAGTAGACGACCGCGGGATTGAGCTTGGTCACGCAGTCGTAATCCAGGCCGAGCCGCTCCATGACGCCCGGCCGGAACTGCTCGACGATGACATCCGCGCGTTTCACCAAGGGCTGCAGCCGCTCGCGCTCATCGGCGTTCTTCAGGTCGAGGGCAACACTGCGCTTGCCGCGATTGAGGAGCGCGAAGCCGACGCTGTCGCGCCCCCATTTGGGGGCACGGCCGCGCATCTCCTCGCCACGTGGCGGCTCGATCTTGATGACCTCCGCGCCGGCTTCGGCCAGCAGCAGCGTCGCCAGCGGCCCCGGTAGCAAGGTCGAGAAATCGAGGACAAATAGACCTTCAAGCGGCCGCATCGCGCTTTCCCTGTTCTGGAGAGAGGGGCGGTATTTATCATGCAGACGGCCCGCGCTTAGGCGCCACCGCAAGCTCCCAAAATTTTTTGGCGTTACGCCATCTCCACGAGCTTATACGGCTTGACCAGAAGATCGGCCGGAATTTTCCATGCCTTGCTGATGGCGTGGATCATGTCGACGGTGAGCGCCCGGCGTCGGGCGAGGACTTCCGATGCGCGCGAGCGAGAGCCGATCACCTTGGCCAACTCAGCCTGCGTGTGGCCCATTTCATCGATGGCATAGCGCAGCACGTCGATGGGCGACCATCGCGCCGGCTTGATCGGCCAGCGCGTTTCCTCGTACCGTTCGACCAAGGTGACGAGAATGTCGAGCTTGTCGCCCTCCTCGGTTCCGACTGCAGAGCCCCAGAGGCGATCAATCTCGCGCAAAGCCGCCGCGTGATCCGCGTCCGTTCGAATGGGTCGAATATCCATCGTCTCCTCCACCCTCAGAACTGCGCAACCGTCAAGGCGTCGACCGCGTCGTATTCGGCGTGCGTGCCCACGAACTTCACATAGACGATCTGCCGTTCGAAATCGAATGCAGCGATCAGACGAAAGTTCCCGCCTGCAACCTCGAACCGCACCCGCTCGCCGTTGAGAATCTTGGCATTCGCGAAGGCGGCGCGCACGTCCTCCATCGATTGCCACGACGCGGCTTTCACCAAGCCATGCCAGCGCTCGAGCGACGCCTTGGACTTGGGGTGAGGCCCCCAGAAAGCCGCCAGCGTGTTGCGAGCGATGATCCTCACGGCCTTATATAGCATGTTCCCGATCTGGGAACAAGGTAGCCATAAGCCATCAACAAGCCGACGAAGAGCGGGCGCAAGTATGCTCCTAACGCGAGCATCTCGCGGTCGGCCTTCCGCAAGGCCCGGCGCGCGACTAGCCTCTGCCGTGCCCGATCGGAAAATCGGATTGCAGCGACGGTGAAGGCATGTCCAAGGACAGCGTGACGGTGGGGTTCGTGGGGCTGGGCACCATGGGCGGCCGCATGGCCGCCAACGTGCAAAGCGCCGGCTTCAAGCTGATCGTCCATGACCTGCATAGGCAGGCGGCCAGCCATCATCTTGCCGACGGTGCCGTCTGGGCAGACAGCCCTGCTGCCCTCGCAAGGCAGGCCGACGTCATCTTCTCCTCGTTGCCGGAGCCGAGCGATGTGGAGGCGGTCGCGCTCGGGCCGGATGGGCTCATTGCCGGCATCAAGCCCGGCGCCGCCTATTTCGACCTGTCGACCAATTCGCCGAGCGTCGTGAAGAAGCTCAACGCCGCCTTCGCCGAGAAGGGTGCGCACATGCTGGACGCGCCCGTGAGCGGCGGCCCGGCAGGGGCGGCGTCCCGCAAGCTCGCGATCTGGGTCGGCGGCGACGAAGGCGCCTTCAAGGAGCACAGGGCCGTGCTCGACGCGATCGGCGACAAGGCCGCCTATATCGGCCCGATCGGCAGCGCCACCGTGGCCAAGCTCGTCCACAACATGTCGGGCTATGCCATCGTTTGTGCGCTCGCGGAAACGTTCACCATGGGGGTCAAGGCGGGCATCGAGCCGCTCGCGCTGTGGCAGGCGGTCCGCCAAGGCGCGGCCGGGCGCCGTTTTACGTTCGACGCTCTGATCGACCAATTTCTGCCTGGCAAGTACGATCCGCCAGCCTTCGCGCTCAAGCTCGCCCACAAGGACGTTTCGCTCGCCAACGCGCTCGGCCGCGAGTTGGGCGTCCCCATGCGCATGTGCAACCTCACGCTCGCCGAGATGACGGAAGCTCTCGCGCGCGGATGGGGCGGCCGCGATTCGCGTTCGGTGATGCTGCTGCAGCAAGAACGCGCGGGTGTCGAGATCGCC